>NZ_BCQU01000101.1:0-23520 GCF_001552235.1 Actinomadura rubrobrunea NBRC 15275
GGGCGCCGCCGGACGGCCGGCCGCGCGGGCGCCGGGCGCGGCGGCCCGGCCCTCACTGCGCGGTGTCGAAGTTGATGGCGCTGTAGGCGCGCAGCTTGCTCAGCTTGTGCTCGCTGGTGATGGAGCGGATCGTGCCGCTGCGCGACCGCATGACCAGCGAGTGCGTGACCGCGGTGCCCTTGCGGTAGCGGACGCCGTCGACCAGCTCGCCGTCGGTGATGCCGGTGGCGGCGAAGAACACGTCGTCGGAGGTGACCAGGTCGTCGGTGGTCAGCACCCGGTCCAGGTCGTGCCCGGCCTCCCGCGCCTTGGCGCGCTCCTCATCGTTGCGCGGCCACAGCCGGCCCTGCAGCATCCCGCCCATCGCCTTGATCGCGCAGGCCGCGATGATGCCCTCCGGGGTGCCGCCGATGCCGAGCAGCAGGTCCACGCCGGTGCCCTCGCGCGCCGCCATGATCGCCCCGGCGACGTCGCCGTCGGTGATGAACTTGATCCGCGCGCCGGCGGCCCGGACCTGCCGGACGATGTCCTCGTGCCGCGGCCGGTCCAGGATCACCACGGTCACGTCGTGCGGCGAGGAGCCCTTGGCCCGCGCGACCGCGGCGATGTTGTCGGCGATCGGCCGTTCGATGTCCACCACGTCGGCGGCCTCCGGCCCGGTCGCCAGCTTCTCCATATAGAACACCGCGGACGGGTCGTACATCGACCCGCGCGGCGCCACCGCCAGCACGGCGATCGCGTTGTTCATGCCCATGGCGGTCAGCCGGGTGCCGTCGATGGGGTCCACGGCCACATCGCATTCGGGGCCGGTGCCGTCGCCCACGTGCTCGCCGTTGAAGAGCATCGGGGCGTCGTCCTTCTCGCCTTCGCCGATCACCACCACGCCGCGCATGGCGACGGTGTTGATCAGCTGGCGCATGGCGTTGACGGCCGCGCCGTCGGCGCCGTTCTTGTCGCCGCGGCCGACCCATCGCGCGGCGGCCATGGCGGCGGCCTCGGTGACCCGGACCAGTTCCAGCGCCAGGTTCCGGTCCGGCGCCGCGGGCTCGGTGACGAGCGGGGACTGGACGGTGGTGTCATGCGACATGGCGTAACGGCCTTTCGGTCGATGATCTCCGTGGATTGTCCGCGCGCCCCGTCCAGGCGGACAAATTGGACCAGACCAGACGCGGCGCATGCGGGGTCACATACCCCGAACGGCCCGCCTTTGACGGACCGGACGCCGCGGGGATCGCGCCCCACCGGCCGATAGGGCGTAATCTCAGGGCTCATGAGCAGCGACATCGATGTCCCCTCCGGCGGGGTCGCCGCCGCGGCGGGCGCGGCCGGGGCGTCGGCGCGGGACGCCGCCGCCGAGACGCCCGCCCGCACCTCCGACCGCGGCGCCGCGACCCGCAGCGCGCTGCTGGCCGCCGCGCGGGACGTGTTCTGCGAGGCGGGCTTCGCCCAGGCCGCGGTGACCGACATCGTCGCCAAGGCCGGGGCCAGCGTCGGCAGCCTCTACCACCACTTCAACGGCAAGGCCGACCTGTACCTCACGCTGTTCGAGGAGTTCCAGGGACGCCAGCAGGAGCGCACCCGCGAGGCGGTGAACCGGGCGCGCGAGTCCGGAGAGAGCGACCCGATGCGGCTGTTCATCGCCGGCGCGGGCGCCTACCTGGACGGCTGCCTGGCCGAACGGGACGTGGCCCGGCTGTTCATCTCCGGCGACGGGCCGCCCGGGTTCGACCGCGTCATGCGCCAGCGGCTCAACACGTGGGCCCGCCGCAACGCCGCCCTGTTCCACACCGCCGACGGGGGCGTCGACGAGGCGCTGGTCGTCGTGCTCACCGGGGCGATGGCCGGCGCGGTCTCGGAGATCTCGCTCAGCGACGACGAGGCGGCCTCCCGCCGGCTGGCCGAGGACGTCATGGCGATCATCTCCACGATCCACAACCCCCGGACGAAGCGGCGCTGAGGGTGCGGGATCCTGGGAACGTGAGCGAGAAGACCCCACCGACGAAAGACGCGACCGACGACCTCCCGCGGCCGGAAGCGGCCGCGTCCGGCGAGGCGGCCGCGTCAGGCGGCACGCCGCCGTCCGAGACCGCGTCGCGCGACGACGCGCCGGCGCGGTCCGCCGCGAGCGACGCCGCGGCGGACGGGGGCGCGGTCGGCGAGGGCCCGGCGGGCGAGGGCTCGGCGGCGGGGGAGGCGACGACTCCCGCCGCGCAGGGGCCGGTCCGGGTGAGTCCCGCCGTCTACAAGCGGCTGACCTCGGGGCTCGGCGGGTTCAGCCTGGCGATGGGCGTCTGCTTGCTGCTCGTCGGGGCCATCTACCTGATCACGCCGCGCAGCCACAAGGAAGTCCTGCCCACCATCGACTACCGGAGCCACCTCTGGGCGATGCGCACCGGCGCCCCCTACACCGTGTACGCGCCCGAAGGGCTGCCCCCCACGTGGCGTCCCACCAGTTCGCGGGTGCACGGCCTGGGCGGGGACAAGAAGAAGGGGCCGGTGGCGTGGCACCTGGGCTTCATCACGCCCAGCGAGGAGTACGCGGCGCTGGAGCAGAGCAACGAGAAGGCGTCCGAGTACGTCCCCAGGATGACCAACAACAAGAAGCCGATCGGCACCCAGCAGGTCAACGGCGTCACCTGGACCAAGTACCACCGCAAGGACAAGAAGGCGAACTCCCTGGCGCGCACCCTGCCCGACGGGGTGAGCCTGGTGGTGACCGGCACCGCCTCCTACGAGGAGCTGGCGGTGCTGGCGGCGTCCCTCAAACCGCAGCCCAAGGGCGGCGCGGTGCCCGCGTCCTCCCCGGCGAACCCGTCCTGAGGACGGGGCCGGCCCCGTGGCGGCCTCAAAAGGGCGCGGCCGGGCCGTCCCCCTCCCCGGACTCGCTCAAGGCCGCGGCCAGGCGCGCGCGGGCGCCCTCCAGCCACTCCTCGCAGATCCCGGCGAGCTTCTCCCCGCGCTCCCACAGGCTGAGGGACTCCTCCAGCGTGAGCCCGCCCGCCTCCAGGCGCTGGACGACCTCGGCCAGCTGGTCGCGCGCCTGCTCGTAGGTCAGCCGCTCACCGGAGCCGTCGCGCTGCTCAGGGTTCTCCTGGGTCACCGTTCCAGCCTAGTCGCCGTCCCGATCGCCGTCCGAGACCGTGACCGCGACGCGGCCGTCCGCCAGGCGCAGCAACAGCCGCTCCCCGGCGGAGACGGAGGCCGCCTCCCGCACCACCGCGCCGTCCTCGCGCTGGACGATCGCGTATCCGCGTTGCAGCGTGGCGGCGGGGGAGAGGGCGACCAGCCGGGCCCGGGTGTGCGTCAGCTCGTCGCCCGCCCGGTCGAGGGCGGCGGCCAGGCAGCGGCGGGCCCGGTCGCGCAGCGCCAGCACCCGCTCGTCCTGCCGCTCGATCTCCCGGATCGGATCGGCCAGCGCGGGCCGCGACCGCATCGCCTTCAGCCAGGCCAGCTCCCGCTCGACCGCGCCGGCCAGGCAGCGGCGGCCGCGGTCGCGCAGCTGCCGCACGTACTGGAGCTGTTCGCGCACGTCCGGGACGACCTTCTTCGCCGCGTCGGTGGGCGTGGACGCGCGCACGTCGGCGACCAGGTCCAGCAGCGGGGTGTCCTGCTCGTGCCCGATGGCGCTCACCACCGGGGTGCGGCACGCGGCGACCGCCCGCACCAGCGCCTCGTCGGAGAACGGCAGCAGGTCCTCCATGGACCCGCCGCCGCGGGCGATGACGATCACGTCGATCTCGGCGTCGGCGTCCAGCCGGCGCAGCGCCTCCATCACCTCGCCGACCGCGTACGAGCCCTGCACGGCGACGTTCTCGACCTGGAACGCCACGGCGGGCCAGCGCCGCCGGGCGTTGCGCAGCACGTCGTGCTCGGCGTCGGAGTCGCGCCCGCAGATCAGCCCGACCTTGCGCGGCAGGAACGGCAGCGGCCGCTTGCGCTCGGGGCGGAACAGCCCTTCGGCCGCCAGCACCCGCTTGAGCCGCTCCAGCCGGGCCAGCAGCTCGCCGACGCCCACCGGGCGCACCTCCAGGGCGGCCAGCGAGAACGTCCCGCGGTTGATCCAGAAGTCGGGCTTGGCGTGCAGCACGACCCGGGCGCCGTCGGCCACGGCGGGCCCGGCCGCCTCGAACACCGCGCGCGGCCCCACGACCCGCACGGACATGTTCGCCACCGGGTCGCGCAGCGTCAGGTAGACCGTGCCGCCGCGGACGTTCAGGTCGGTGATCTGCCCCTCGACCCAGATGCGCCCCAGGCGCCCGATCCAGCCGCCGACCGCCTGCAGCACGGTGCGGACCGGAACCGGCGACTCCGCCGAGGTCTCCATCGCCATGCTGGCAGCCTATGCCGCCGCGCGCCTCGCCGACGCCCGGCGCGGCGAGACGACCGGGGGCTCCCGCGAGTAGTTAGGTCCACTAACTTAGACTGGCTAAGTAATTGTCCGCGAGGTGACCGTTCGTGACAGCGTCC
The DNA here is from genome assembly GCF_001552235.1 of Actinomadura rubrobrunea NBRC 15275. Taxonomy (NCBI): domain Bacteria; kingdom Bacillati; phylum Actinomycetota; class Actinomycetes; order Streptosporangiales; family Thermomonosporaceae; genus Actinomadura; species Actinomadura viridilutea. The sequence goes on from NZ_BCQU01000101.1 coordinate 4,468, forward strand.
GACCGTTCGTCCCGTCCCGCGCCGCCGCCCGCGCCCGGCCGGGCGCCCGAGCCGACCGCGGCCGACCGCGCCCTGGCCCAGGAGTTCAACCGCCGGCTGCGCGACGTCGTCCTGCTGCTGCGCCGGGCGTCGGCCGACCAGCCCGTCACCGCCCAGCAGCTGGCGGTGCTGGGCTCGCTGGAGGCCGGGCCGCGCCGGATGACCGGGCTCGCCGCCGAGCACGGCGTCCGGCTGCCGACCATGAGCGCCCAGATCAACCGGCTGGAGCGCGACGGGCTGGTGGCGCGCGGCCGGGACGCCGCGGACGCCCGCGTGGTCGCCGTGCGGCTGACCGAGGCGGGCGCCGAGCGGCTGCGCGCGGGACGCGAACGCCGCCTGGAGTTCCTGGCCCGGCGGTTCGCCGCCCTCAGCGACGAGGACCGCGCGGCCCTGGCCGCGGCGCTGCCCGCCCTGGAACGGCTCCTCACCGTCTCCTGAAAGGACCTTCATGCAGACGACGCCCCCCGGCGCCCCGTCCGCCCCCGAGCGGGCGGCGCGGCGCGGCGGCATCCTGCGCCAGCCCCTGTCGGTCTGGGCGACCGCCTTCGCCGCCGTCGTGGCCTTCATGGGCATCGGCCTGGTCGACCCGATCCTGCCCGCCATCGCCAAGGGCCTGCACGCCACGCCCAGCCAGGTCTCCCTGCTGTTCACCAGCTACTTTTTGATCACGGCGGTGGCCATGCTGCTCACCGGGTGGGTGTCCAGCCGCATCGGCGGCCGCCGCACGCTGCTGCTCGGACTGGCGCTGGTGGTCGTGTTCGCCTCGCTGTCGGGCACGTCCGACACGGTGGCCCAGCTGGTCGGGTTCCGGGCCGGCTGGGGGCTCGGCAACGCCCTGTTCGTGGCCACCGCCCTGGCGGTGATCGTCGGCGCGGCCAGCGGCGGCGCCGAGTCGGCGATCATCTTGTACGAGGCGGCGCTCGGCCTCGGCATCTCGACGGGGCCGCTGCTGGGCGCGCTGCTCGGCGACATGAGCTGGCGCTACCCGTTCTTCGGCACCGCCGCCCTCATGGCCGCCGGATTCGTGCTGATCGCCGTGCTGCTCGGGAAGACGCCCCCGCCCGAGCGGCGCACCCGGCTGTCGGACCCGATCCGGGCGCTCGGCCACGGCGGCCTGTCCACCACCGCGTTCGCCGCGCTGTTCTACAACTACGCCTTCTTCACCGTGCTCGCCTTCACCCCGTTCGTGCTGGGCATGGACGCGCACGGCATCGGCCTGGTGTTCTTCGGCTGGGGCGTCATGGTGGCGCTGGCCTCGGTGTTCGCGGCGCCCCGCCTGCAGCGGCGCATCGGGACGACCCGCGTCATGCACTTGGCGCTGGGCCTGCTGGTGCTGTGCGAGCTCGGCCTCGCGCTGACCGGCAAGACCGGGATCATCGTGTCCACGGTCCTGTCGGGCGTCCCCATCGGGCTGAACAACACCGCCTTCACCGAGGCCGCCATGGAGGTCTCCGAGGCGCCGCGTCCGGTCGCCTCGGCGGGCTACAACTTCGTCCGCTGGCTCGGCGGCGTCATCGCCCCCTACGCCGCCGGACGGCTCGGCGAGGACATCAGCCCGGACCTGCCGTACTACGTCGCCGTGGTCAGCTGCCTGATCGCCGCGCTGATCCTCCTCCTGGGGCGGCGCCACCTGCGGGGACTGGATCGTGCGCACGACGCGCCCGCCTCCCGGGAGGCTCCCGTGCCCAGCAGCGCGTAGCCGCCGAAAGCCGAACGGCCTCCGGGACCGGGTCCCGGAGGCCGTCGTCGCTGACGTCGCCGCCCGGTCAGGAGAGGCCGTTGAGCTTGGCGATGCGGCGCTCGTACATGCGCAGGACGTCGGCGCGGGCCGCGTGCTTGCTCTCGTACTCGCGCAGCAGCTTCACCTGCTCCACCGACAGGCCGCGCAGCCGGGCGCGCAGCTGCGGCAGCGTGGCCTGGTCGTAGTTGGGCACCGGCAGGTCCTCCGCGAGCTTCTCGGCCTCCGCCTGCGCCGCGGGCTTGGATTCGGGCCTCGGCTCGAACGCGGACTTGTCCGCGACCTCGGTCTCCGCCCCGTCCTTGGGCTTCGTCTCGGCCTTGGGCTTCGTCTCGTCCTTGGGCTTGGTCTCGTCCTTGGGCTTGGTCTCGGCCTCGGGCTCGGCCTTGCTCTCGGGCGCGGGTTCGGGCGCGGGCTTCGGCCGGGCCGCGGGCTTCGGTTCGGGCATGGGCTTCGGTTCGGGCGTGGGAGCCGCGGGCTTGCCCACGGAGATCTCCCCGCCGGCGGGCCGGGCCGCGGGCTTGGGCCTGGCGGGCGGCTCGGCGACCCGGGTGCGGGCGCTCGCCGGGGGCGGCGCGGTCTCGGTCTCGCCGCCGCGCACCCGCTCGACCACGTGGCCGACGACCTTCTCCGCGGTGCGCCGGACGTCGGTGCCCAGCCGGCCCAGGACGGGGCGGATCCCGCCGCCCTCGGTCAGCTCCTTGTAGTCCCTGGTCAACCGGTCGCTCAGCAGCAGGGCCCGGCCCACGCCGAACATGGCCAGGCGGACGGCGTGCAGCGGGAGGTCGCGAACCTGCTCGCCGACGGTGTCGCGGACCCGCTCCTTGAGGCGGCGCGGCGATCTCGTCATCGTCATCCACTCCCTGCTGTCCGGATCCTCGGATCGGTCGCTCGGCTCCTACCCGCTCGTCACATTTCACTCTGCCGCATGGGCGGGAGACCGGTCACCCCGGCCCGACGGATTCCGGGCCCGACGGGCCGTGGAGCCGATCACAGCGGGACCCGGCCGGAGCCCCGCCCCCCGCCGCGGCGCGGCGCCGCCGCCCGCGGCGGTACGGGAGCGGCCGACGCGGCCCCGTACGATAGGGGCATGACCTCCACCAGCCAGCGCAAGGTCCTGCTCGCCAAACCACGCGGTTACTGCGCGGGCGTGGACCGCGCCGTGCAGACGGTCGAGATCGCCCTCGACAAGTACGGGCCGCCCATCTACGTGCGCAAGCAGATCGTCCACAACGTGCACGTGGTCAAGACCCTCGAGGAGCGCGGCGCGATCTTCGTGGACGAGACCGAGGAGGTGCCCGAGGGCGCCATCGTGGTCTTCTCCGCCCACGGCGTCGCCCCCGCCGTCCACGAGGAGGCGCGCAGCCGCAACCTGCGCACCATCGACGCCACCTGCCCGCTCGTCACCAAGGTGCACAAGGAGGCGGTCCGGTTCGCCAAGGAGGACTACGACATCCTCCTGATCGGGCACGAGGGCCACGAGGAGGTCATCGGCACCACCGGCGAGGCGCCCGACCACATCCACCTGGTGGACGGCCCGGACGACGTCGCCAACGTGAAGGTCCGCGACCCGGAGAAGGTCGCCTGGCTGTCGCAGACCACCCTGTCGGTCGACGAGACGACCGCCACCGTCGCCAAGCTCCGCGAGCGGTTCCCCAAGCTGATCGACCCGCCGTCCGACGACATCTGCTACGCCACCCAGAACCGCCAGACCGCGGTCAAGGAGATGGCGGCCCGCGCCCAGCTGGTCATCGTGGTCGGCTCGGCCAACTCGTCCAACTCGATGCGCCTGGTGGAGGTCGCCAAGGAGCACGGGGCCGACAACGCCTACCTCGTCGACTACCCCGAGCAGATCGACCCGGCATGGCTGGAGGGCGTCACCACCGTGGGCGTCACCAGCGGCGCCTCCGTCCCGGAGGAGCTCGTGCAGGGCGTGCTGGCCTGGCTGGCCGAACGCGGCTTCGGCGACGTCGAGGAGATCGAGTCCGTCCAGGAGAGCATGCGCTTCGCTCTGCCGCACGAGCTCCGCAAGGATCTCCGCTCGGCCTGACAGGCGCCGACCGCCGCTTGAACCGGCCTTTGTTCCGCGTTCCGCTGCGCGCGTTCACCGCACGGACCGGCGTTCGGCCTGACCTGCGGCAAGGCGCGTCCGGCCCGGCCGCGTGACCGGCGCGCGGCCGGGTCAGTCGACGTCGCCGTGGTGGAGGCGGCGGTCGCCGGGGGAGGCCGGCGCCTCCTCCCACCTCACCGGGTTCTCGTTCTCCTCTTCCTCGAAGAGCCGGATCCGGGCCAGCTTGGCGCGCAGCTCCCGGACGTTGTCCGGCAGCCCGCGCGGCAGCGACAGCAGCAGCACCAGCAGCGTCCCCCCGAACAGCCACGGCGCGGTCGTGGCCAGCGACGTCAGCAGCCCGACCGTGACGCCGCGCAGCAGCGACTCCTCCCCGAGCGAGGTCAGGAACTCGGCCAGGGCGGTCGCCACGAGGAACACCAGCGGCGGGCTGACCACGAGCGTGAGCAGGTCGGCGGGACGGGTGGTCAGGACCGCCAGGACGCACCCGGCGACGAACCCGGCGCCGGCGGGCAGCGACCAGTCCAGCCAGCGCGACAGCAGCGCGCCCAGCAGTCCGGCGGCGAAGATCACCACGATGCCGCCGCGGGCCGTCAGCGCGACCGGCGAGCCCCCGCCCGAGCGGGGCCGTGGCGCGGCGCTCCGACCGCGCCGGTTCGCACGTCGCACAGCCCTCCCCGCGGCAGGCGAGGCGTCCCCCGACGCGTCGCGTACCGTCGATGAACTCATTGCCACCTCTCTCGCCGATCAATCTGATCAGGGATGGCCCGCCTGCCGAAACCTATCGGCTCGGTCGCCGGGTCCGGCCGGGAACGCGCGCCGTCCCGGGCCGTCCCGACGTCGCCGCCGGGGTCCCGTTCACTGTGATCCCGTTCGTCGGCCTCCCGTTCGCCGGCGTCGCGGAATTCGGCGGCCGACAGGGCGCGCGGGGTCTCCTCCACCGGGCCGGGGGAGTCCAGGGCCGCCTCCACCACGCCCAGCTCGTTCAGGCGCCGCGCGCTCGCCAGGACCCGCGTCTCCAGCGACCCCACCGTCCGGTTGTAGGACCGGACCGCGTTCGTCAGCGACCGGCCCAGCTCGTCCATGTGCCGCCCCATCGTGCCGAGCCGCTCGTACAGTTCCTTGCCCAGCTCGAACACCGCGCGGGCGTTGCGCGACAGGGCCGCCTGCTGCCAGGCGTACGACGCGGTCCGCAGCATCGTGACCAGCGTGGTCGGCGTGGCGATGTGCACCCGGTGCCGCATCGCGTACTCCAGCAGGCCCGGGTCGCGGTCGAGCGCGGGCGCCAGGAACGCCTCCCCGGGGATGAACAGCACGACGAACTCTGGGGCCGGGCTGAACGCCTGCCAGTAGGACTTGGCCGCGAGACGGTCCACGTGCTCCCGCAGGTGCCGCGCGTGCGCGTCCAGGCGCGCGCGCTCGACGGCGGGATCGTCGGCGGCGGCGGCTTCCAGGTACGCGGCCAGCGACACCTTCGAATCGACGACGATGTTCTTGCCGCCCGCGAGCCGCACCACCATGTCGGGACGCACCGTCGTCCCGTCGACCGTGGACGCCGCGGCCTGCTCGTCGAAGTCGCAGTGGTGCGTCATCCCGGCAAGCTCCACCACGCGGCGCAGCTGCAGCTCGCCCCACCGCCCCCGCGCCTCGGGGCGTTGCAGCGCTTTGACCAGCGCGCGGGTCTCATTGCGCAGCTGCTCGGAACTCTGCCGGACGAACTCCACCTGCTTGGCCAGCATGGCGTGCGATTCGCGGCGGCCCGTCTCGACCTCCCGCAGCTGCTCCTCCACCTTCGCCAACGTCTCGCGCAACGGGGCCACCAGGTGCTCCACCGCCAGCTTGCGGCGCTCCAGCTCGCCCGCGGCCTCCGCCCCCGCCGCCCTGAGCCGCGCGTCGGCCAGTTCGAGGAAGCGTTCGTTGCTGGCGTCCAGTGCCCGCGCGGACAGGTTCTCGAAGTGCTCGGCCATCCGCTCCTCGGCGTACGCCAGCTTCTCCTCGGCGGCCTTGGCGCGGGCGATCAGACCGGCCTGGCGCCCGGTGGCGAGCGCGAAGCCGACCACCACGCCGAAGGCGGCCCCCACCACCAGTCCGGCGAACAGCGCGAGATCCATTCGTTCATCGTGACAGCGCGGCCCGCCCCCACCGGGACGACGCGCCGAGACGACCCCGCCCCGGACATTCGCCGGACATCGCCCTCAGCGGCCACTTACGCGCGCGAAGCGGGCGCGGTAGCGTCCGGTGCCGTCGTGGCGCGGCCGTCCTCGAGGAGGCAGCATGACGACCAGCATCAGTGCCGAGACGCTTCGTCTCGTCGCGGCCACAGCGGCACAGCGCAAAGTCGCCAGGACGCTGGCGATGGAACCGGGCGGCCCGCCGACCCTGCGCGCCCGGATCGCCAACCAGGTCATCCGCGCGGTGCTGATGACGGCTTGGCGCTGCACGCCCGATTCCGAGGCGGGCATGACGCGCATGCAACGCGCCACCGACCTGTTGGGCCGCCTGTTGGCCGTTCCGCGCGGGGTGTCCATCTCACCGCAGGACCTGGGGGCGTGCACGGCCGAGTGGGTGCGCGCCGGCACGCCCGACGAACGCCGCGTCATCCTGTACCTGCACGGCGGCGCCTACTTCTTCGGCAGCCCCCGTCTGTACCGTCCGTTCACCTGGCGGCTGTCGGCCGCCACGGGACGCCCTGTGCTGGCACTCGACTACCGCCTGGCGCCGCGCCACACTCCCGGCGACGCCCTGGACGACGCGCTCACCGCCTACCGCTTCCTGCTGGGCAGCGGCTACAGGGCGCAGGACGTCGTCGTCGGCGGCGACTCGGCAGGGGGCCACCTGACTCTCGCGCTGCTGCTGGCGTTGAAGGAGCACGGCACGTCTCTTCCCGCAGCCGCCGTATGCCTGTCCCCGTGGGTCGACCTGTACTGCGAGGCCGACTCCCACCGTCTCAACCGCCGCACGGACTGCCTCCTCCCAGCGGACAAGCTCGCCTGGCTGGGCCGCCTGTACTGCCAGGAGAAGGAGGACGACGACCCCCTGTTCTCGCCCCTTCGGGGAGACCTGTCGGGCCTGCCCCCGCTGATGGTGATGGCCAGCGGCTCGGAGATCCTCCGCGACGACGCCCGCGATCTGGCCGCACGAGCGCGCGCGGCGGGCGTGCACGCCGTCCACCAGGAATGGGACGGCATGACGCACGTCTTTCCGGTGTTCGCCGAGTTCATCCCCGAAGGCAAGGCGGCCTTCCGGCACGTCGCCGAGTTCCTGCGGGCCGTCGAGGCCTGAACAGGCCGTTCGTCGATCGTCGGTCAAGCGGCCGGCCGTTCGACCGCGGCCACCGCCGGCGGGCCCGGCCGAGGCCCGTCCAACCTGCCGGGCCCCATAGACTTGACGGTCGTGAGCCTTTCCATCGGAATCGTCGGGCTGCCCAACGTCGGCAAGTCCACCCTGTTCAACGCGCTGACCAAGAACGAGGCGCTGGCCGCCAACTACCCGTTCGCGACCATCGAGCCCAACGTCGGCGTGGTCGGGGTGCCCGATCCGCGGCTGGCCCGGCTGGCCGAGATGTTCGGCTCGCAGCGGATCGTGCCGGCGACCATGGAGTTCGTGGACATCGCCGGCCTGGTCAAGGGCGCCTCCGAGGGGCAGGGGCTGGGCAACAAGTTCCTCGCCAACATCCGCGAGACCAACGCGATCTGCCAGGTCATCCGGGTGTTCGACGACCCGGACGTCACCCATGTGGACGGCGAGCCGGCGCCCGCCCGCGACATCGAGACGATCAACACCGAGCTGATCCTGGCCGACCTGCAGACGATCGAGCGGGCCCTGCCGCGCCTGGAGAAGGAGGCGCGCACCACCAAGGACAAGGACAAGCTCGAGGTCGTCGAGGCGGTCACCGCCGCGCAGAAGGTGCTCGACGAGGGCGTCACGCTGTTCGCGGGCGCCGCCCCCGCCGGGATCGACCTGTCGCTGCTGCGCGACCTGCACCTGCTGACCGCCAAGCCCTTCCTGTACGTGTTCAACCTCGACGAGGAGGAGCTCGGCGACGAAGGGCTGCGCGCCCGGCTGAGCGAGCTGGTCGCCCCCGCCGAGGCGATCTTCCTGGACGCCAAGATCGAGGCCGAGCTCATCGAGCTGCCCGACGACGAGGCGCTGGAGCTGCTGCAGGGCATGGGCCAGCAGGAGTCCGGCCTGGCGCAGCTCGTCCGCATCGGCTTCGACACCCTCGGCCTGCAGACCTTCCTGACCGCCGGCCCCAAGGAGGCCCGCGCCTGGACGATCCGCAAGGGCGCCACCGCGCCCGAGGCGGCCGGGGTCATCCACTCCGACTTCCAGCGCGGCTTCATCAAGGCCGAGATCGTCTCCTACGACGACCTGATCGCCGAGGGCTCCATGGCGGCCGCCCGCAGCGCCGGCAAGGTCCGCATGGAGGGCAAGGACTACGTCATGCAGGACGGCGACGTGGTCGAGTTCCGCTTCAACGTCTGACCTGGGGGTTCGAAGCGGGGCGCCCGCGCGGACGGGCGGGCCGCCCCTCGTACGGCCGTCCTTCGTGCAGTTGCACCGCAACCTGCGGACGCGCCCGGCCCGTGCGCCGTCGGGCGGTCGCGCGCGTCGGCGCGGAGCGGGCCGCGGGCGGCGAGCCGGAAGGTCGGAACGCTCTTGCCTCCGTGTCGGTGCTTGCGTGGCGACAAAGACAGGTCGTATGTCCAGTTGATGGTCTGATGTCTGATTCTCTGGTGATCGCCTGCTGAACTGCGGCGCGACCTGGAGGCGAAGTGTCCTGCGTGCCGCGGTGCTCGTCCAGAACAGGCGGCGGCGCGCCGTTCGGAACCCTGGATAGGGGATCGTCACCGTTTGGTCAACTTCCCCGTTCCGACTGAGGTGGATTGCATTATCCACAACCGCGTGCCGGGGCTGTGCTTCGCCGCGATGCGCTGGAACAATTGACGCTCGTGGTTACCCTGGGCCCTTAGTGGGGTCCGGAAACCGCCACGCCGCCCCTCGGGCGGGTGAGGGCCGCACCAGGACAGGACCAGAGCAGGACCAGGCACAGGCACACGACCGCGCCGACCGGGGGCGAGGCGCGAGCGGAGGCAGGATGGCTCGCAGGTCGGCCGTGGGACACGGCCGTGAGACCGCCGTGGTCGAGGAGACGGCGCCGGGCGGCGCCGCGCTCGGCCAGGCCGTCGATCCGTGGGACCCGCCGCGGGGCCGCGGGCGCGGGAAGCGCTCCGGCGGCGGCTCCGGCCCGCGGGGAGGCCGCTGGGGCGGCTCCGGCGGCCGCTGGTGGGTCTGGGTCGGCCGCGCCGTGCTCTGGGCGCTGATCATCGTCATCGTGGTCAACGGGGTGCGGGCCCCCTTCGAGCGCTTCACCGCCGAGGACTCCGGCGCGTCCGGGACGCAGCGTTCCGAGAAGGGCACGCGCTTCCCCACCAGCGCGGCGAGCGCGTTCGCGCTGCAGTTCGCCAACGTCTACCTCAACTACGACCAGAAGGACGCGCCGGCGCGCGAGGAGCAGCTGCGCGCCTTCCTGCCCGAGGGCGCCGACGGGCAGTTCGGCTGGAACGGCGTCGGCAAGATGCAGGTCCAGTCGGTCAACGTCGCCGGCGTGGACGTCAGGGACGACCACAACGGCGTCGTCACCGTCCTGGCGCGCAGCCAGGACAAGTGGCTCCGGCTGGCCGTGCCCGTCTACGCCGCCAACGCCTCGTCGCTGGTCGTCTCCGGCCGGCCCGCCCTGCTGCCGCCGCCCGCCAAGGCGGCTCCCCCGCAGCAGGGGGTGCGCGACCGCGACAGCGCGCTGGAGAGCGAGCTGCAGCCCGTCCTCGGCACCTTCTTCCAGGCGTACGCGAGCAGCAACCAGGAGTCGCTGGCCCGCTTCTCCGACGGCGCCGCCATCGGCGGGCTGGCCGGCGCGGTGACCTTCTTCCAGGTCCGCGAGATCGTCGCGCCCCGGGGGCCGGCGGGCGAGCGGACGGTCACCGCCACCGTGGCCTGGCAGCTGCCCGGCACCGGCCCCGGCGGCGCCGGCGGCGAGCTGGAGCAGACCTACGAGCTGGCGATGGTCAAGAAGGGGGCGAACTGGTATGTGCGGAGCATTCGCGGCGCCACCCCATTGAGCGGATCATGAGAGGCCACGACGTGAGACAACACCGGGGCCCGACCTCGGGCCGGGCCGCACGACCAGGAGGGTAGTCCGTCGATGCTGCAGCACATCTTGGCGTCCATTCCGCCGGAGGTCGTGGCGGCGCCGAACGACGAGCTGCGGACCGATCAGCTCGCGGACTGGCTGCGCCAGATATTCGGACCTTTGTTCCTTGTGATCGTCTCCATTGTGGCGATCTTCTTTCTGTTCACCCGAGAGATCACGCGTTTCGTGCAATTCATCGTCTTGGCGATCGGGATCGGGGTGGTCTTCTACGTTCCGAACATCATCGAGACCACGGCCAAGGCGATCGCCAAGGCCCTCGGCGTCGACTTGACCTGACCGGGGGCCGCGGTCACCGAGGGAGGTCGGAACGGCCCCGCGCGGGGCCGCAAGCGGCACTGTGCTTGCACGGTTAGGGGAGTTGGGGCGTGGACCTACCCACGTACACGAACATATGGCGCATCGAGAAGCGGCTGTACAAGCTGTACGACCTGCGGCTTCCGATGCCCCTGCCGCTCGTCCAGGTGGGCGTGTTCGCGGGCGTGTTCGTGCCGTGGATCGTCCTGCTCCGGTTCATCGGCGTCCCCTTCGAGTCCCCCTGGCACGTGCTCTACATCGTCCCGCCCGGGGTGCTGACGTGGCTGGCCACCCGTCCGGTCATCGAGGGCAAGCGGCTCACCGAGCTGCTGCTGTCGCAGGCGCGCTACCTGGCCGAGCCGCGCACCTGGTGCCGGCTGACCCCCATCCGCGAACCGCGCGAGGTCGTCGTCGTGGCGCGCGTGTGGCGCCGCGCCGCCGCACCGGAGCGCGCCGCCGGCAAGCAGCGCCGCAAGGCCCGCCGCTCTCAGCCGGCCGTCGAGCAGGCGCCGGTCCCCGTGCCGGTGCCGGGCCCCGCCGTGGCCTCCGCTCCGCAGCCCCTGGCCGAGTACGCCGCGCAACGCCGGGCCGCCGCGCCCGAGGCGGCGTACGGCTCCGCGGGCGCCCTCCCGGCGACCTCCGCTGAGGCCGGCGACAGCGGCCATGTCCGCTCCGGCGCCCTGGCCGCCGGAAGTCCCCCCGCCCCGGCGCCTCGCGCGCGCACCCCGTGGACGGACGCCGCCGGACCGGCGCCCTCCACGGCGGACACTCCCGCGCGTCCAGCGGCGCAGACGACGTCCGCCCAGTCCACCGCTCCTGCCCAGGCCGCGTCCGGCACCGCCTCCCCGCGCGCTCGCGCCGCACATGACGGCGCGGCGCCCCAGGCGGGGGTTTCCGGCCAGGGCGGGGGGCCGCGCACGTCGCCGTGGGCGCAGACGGCTCAGGCCGACGTCGCGGGAGCAGGCGCGGGGGAGGCGGCGCGTGCACGGGCCGCCGACGCCCCGGCGCCGTCCACCGCCCCCGCGTCCCCGCAGCCCCAGGAGGGGGCGCACGCCGACGAGAACGCGGCCCTGACCGCCTCCGAGGCGCAGGCCGTGGACTCCGCGCCCGCCCACAGCTCCGCCGCGACCGGAAGGCCGTCCCGCCCAGGCGGTTCCCCCGCGGACGCGTCGACGGGCGGAGAAGGCACAGTGGCGCGTGCGGGCTCCCCGGCGCGGGACGGCGACGCGCCGCAGGCGAGCGACGACGGAAAGGCGGCGACGCCGGATCCCGCGGCACCCCGCCGGACCTACGTGGTCGGCACCGAGAACGACGTGCGCGTCGCCGGTCCGGAGACGCGGTCGAAGCGCAAGGACAAGCCGTGGCGGCGCACCACCCGTGACATCGCGCACGAGGACGACATGTGGGTGGCGCGCCCCGAAGCCGCGGACGGCGGCGTGCCGAGCGAGCTCGAACGGCCGCCCGCAACGCCGACGCTCGACGCGCACCCCGACGGCCACGACGGCGGCGCCGGAACCCCCGCCGGGTCGGGCAAGCGCGCCTTCGCCTCGGGCGTGCGGCGTCCGGGCGAACCGGCGGAGCTGTGGCAGGCGGCGGATCCGCAGACACGGCGGCAGCGGCCCGCGCAGGCGTCGCAGCCGCCGACGACGCGTCCCGACATCCCGCGGCCGCAGGCCCGTCCGGACGCCACCCGGCCGGTCGCCCCGCAGCAGCCCGCCGCGACCCGCTCCGACATTCCGCGCGTCACCCGGCCCGCCCCGGCCGCCCGGCCGGGCGGTCCGGCGCAGCCGCCGCGTCGCGAGGACGCCGCTCGGCAGACCCGCACCGACATGCCGACGGTGCCGGGCGCCTTCGGAGGCGGCGCGCAGTCCGGACCTCCGCGGTCGCCGGAGCCCGCGCGGCAGCAGCAGCCGGCGCCGCAACAGCCCGCGCAGGGTGCGCGGCCGCCCGCTCCGAAGACGCCGTGGGCGAAGGGGCCGTCCAAGCCGCCGCGTCCGGCGCCCACCGACGCCCTGGTGTGGCCGCCCGCGCCTCCCGAGCCCCGCCCGGGCGAGCCCCAGGCGGGAGCGCCCCGGCCCGGTGAGGGGCGGACGGGCGCGCCGCGGCCCCAGGAGTCCGCCGGTGCGGCCCCGCGGACCGCGCCGCACGAGCCGCCTCGCGAGGTGCGTTCCGGGCCCGCGTCGCCGATTCGTCCCGGGCCGCCGCCCGCGCAGCCGCGCGTGCGCCCGCGGCCCGTCCCGCCTCCGCCGGAGCCGCCCGCCCACGGTCCCGCCATCACGCCGCCCGACCCCGAGCAGCAGCAGGCGTCGCCCGGCGGGCTGCGGCGACTGCTCCAGGCGGTCGGCGGCGGGCACGGCGAGGCCGACGCCGAGTACCAGGCGCGGCTGCAGCAGCCGTTCCAGGGCACCCGGCACATCGTGGTGCTCGGCTGCACCGGCGGCGCCGGGCAGACCGTCACCGCGCTGATGCTCGGCCACACCTTCGCCCAGCACAACGGCGAGCCGGTGGTGGCGATCGACATCAACCCGGGGCCGGGCGCGCTGGCGCGCCGCACCCGCAGCGAGACCAACGAGACGCTCACCGGGCTCATCACGCGCGCCGACCAGGTGACCAGCCTGACCGCGATGCGGCGCTACACCTCGCAGGCCAAGTCGGGCCTGGACGTGATCGCGGCCGGCAAGAACCCGCTGCAGGCGCTGGACGACCGCGACTACGCGCTGGCGATCCGCACCATCGACAAGTTCTACTCGGTGACGCTGCTGGACGCCGCCGCCGCGGTGGTGGCCCGCGTGCTGCCCTACGCCGACCAGCTCGTGCTCGTGGCCCCCGCCAGCGCGGACGCGCCGCGCGCGGTGGCGATGACGTTCGAGTGGCTGGACGGGCACGGCTACGCCGAGCTGCGCTCCCGCGCGGTGACCGTCATCAACGGGGTCAGCCGCCGCAGCATGGACGACGTCGAGCAGGCCGAGGCGGTCGCCCGGGGCCGCTGCCGGGCCCTCGTGCGCATCCCGTGGGACGATCACCTCAGCATGGACCGCGCGCCGCGCAACGAGCTGAGGTCGCTGCGCGCGCCGACGCGGCGCGCCTATCTCGCGCTCGCCGGGGTGGTCGCCGGCGGGTTCACCGTCGTGCCCGAGCGTTACCAGGAGCCGCAGCAGGAGCAGGAGGCCGCCCGATGAGCCCGCGCCCCGCCCACCGGAGCCGCCCGAGATGAACCTCGCGACCAGCCCCGCAACGGCCGTGTCGGGCGGTCCTGACATCCCGGTCTCGATGCGCGGCGTGCGGCCGTCCGATGCCCGACCGCGTCCCGCGGCGGCAGACCTCCCGGCACGGCGTGCGAAGCGGCCTTCGTCCAGCTACGGCCCCGGCGACGCCGCGACGACTTGCGCATCGACCTCCGCGTCGGCCTGCGCGCGGAGTGATGCGACGCCCCGCGCACCGATGCGCCCGCCGACCTCCGCGTCGTTCGGTGCGTCGGCCGATGTGACGCCCTGCGCGTCGATGCGCCGGCCGAACTTCGCTTCGGTGGATGCCCCGACCGGTGTGACGCCCTGGGCGTCGCTGTGTGCGTCGAGCTGCGCGGCGACTCGCGTATCGGTTGGTGCGCCGACCGGTGTGACGCCCCGCGCGGCGATGTGCGCGTCGGGCTGCGCATCAACCCTCGCGCCGGAGCTCGTGCCCACCCGTGTGTCGAGCCCTATGACGGCTTCTGGCACGGTCAGCGCGACGGCCGGTACGCGGACCCGCGTGTCCGTGTCGGTGCCGAGCCGCGCATCGGTTTGCGCGTCGATCGGCGCGGGGACGTGCGTGTCGATGTGGACATCGGGTACTGCGTCGGCACTTGTGCCGACTTGCTCGTCGAGATGCGAGACGGCTTCTGCGTCGGTCTGTGCGACGGCTGGTGCGACCTGGGCGTTCGTGTCGGCGTCGGGTTGTGCGGTTGGTGCGCCGAGCGGTGCGACCCCCCACCCGTCGATGTGCGGGGCTTCTGCTTCGGCGCTCGTTCCGCCTCGTGCGTCGAGGTGTGCGGAGGTTTTGGGAACGGACGTTCGTCCGGGCGTGACGTCGGCGATGGGCGCGGGCGCGGCGTGCATGCGGAAGACGCGGCGGCCTGTGCATGTCGCGGCGTCGGGACGATGTGCGTTGTCGGCTCGGTTGTCGGGCGGCACCCCCTGCAGGCCGCCCTGCCGGGCCGCGGCGTCCGTGCGCGCGGCGGCAAAGGAGCGCGTCATGCAGGCGTGCGCGCGCCCCGCCGCCGAGACGGGAGCGGCCGCCTGGGGCCGCCGGACGCGGCGAGACGTGAACCGGTGCGGCGCGAGCCGCGTGGTGAAGTCGCGCGGCGCGCGCCGGACGGCGAACATCGTGTGCGTTGGTAGTGGTCAGGCACGGCGAGACGCGACTCGCGTGGCGAGCGGAGCGGGGCGATGAGCAGGGCATCGAAGGCTCGGACGAGTCGGCTGGCGGTACGGTACTTCGACGACCGGGTGCTGCTCACCGACAGCGCGGCGTGGGCGTACTTCCGGCTGCCGACGGTGTCGTACGAGTTCACCACCGCCGAGGAGCGCGAGGCGCTGGCCACCAACATCACCATCGCGCTGGCCGGGATCCGGATGCCGGACGCCGAGATCCATCTGCGCATCGCGCACCGCACGTACCCGGCGGCGGAGTGGGCGCTGGCGCTCGACCGCACGTCCGACGGCGGGCCCGGCTGGCGCGAGTACCTGGAGGAGTCCTACGCGCACGTCTGGGCCAAGGACTTCTGGACCAAGGAGGTCTACCTGGGCGTGCGGCTCGGCCCGCGCGGGGTGGGCGCGCACCTGTCGGGCGGGGTGCTCTCGCAGCTGCTCGGCTTCTACAAGCGCAGCGAGAAGGTGCTGGGCATCGACGACGACGCCATCGACGACAAGGAGATCGCGCGCTGGACCGAGCAGGCCGAGCGGATCGGCCGGGCGCTGTCGTCGTCGGCGCTGCGCGCCCGGCACGCCACGTCGACGGAGGTGGCGTGGCTGTTCCAGCACGCGGTGACCGCGTCGCTGGCCGACCCGCCGCCGTCGGCGGTGCCGCGCCGCACGTGGGGCAAGGGCGAGATCGAGGCGCTGGTCGAGGGCGCCATCCACAACGGCCGCTCGTACCTGCGGGTGGAGCAGCCCAACTCGGGCGGCGTGGGGTCGGGCGCGACCGCGCAGTCCTACGTGGCGTACCTGTCGTTCGCGCGGTTCCCGGACATGATGCCGTTCCCCGACGGCGAGCCGTGGATGCACTACGCCGACGCGCTGCCGTTCCCCGTCGAGATCAGCTCGCGGATGAAGCTGGTGCCGCCCGCCAAGGCGTCCCGGGACGTCTCCCGCAAGCTGGCGCACGCCCGCGACATGGACCAGCACATCCGGGAGGCGGGCGCGGAGGCGCCGATCGCGCTGGCCGAGCAGATCGACGCGGCGCGGATGCTGGAGCACGGCATCACCAAGGAGCGGCTGCCGTTCGTGTACGGGTGGCACCGGCTGATCGTGTCGGCGCCGACCGAGGAGCTGCTCGCGCAGCGGGTGGACGCGGTCGTCGAGCACTACCGCGACATCGGCATCGACGTGGTGAACTCCACCGGCGACCAGTTCTCGCTGTTCTGCGAGTCGCTGCCGGGCGACCGGATCCGGCTGAACGCCTACGCGCAGCGGCAGCCGCTGCGCACCATCGCGGGCGGCATGCCCACCGCGACCGTCGACCTCGGCGACCGCCCGGACGAGAACTCCGAGGGCTGGGTCGGCCCGTACATCGGCGAGACGCTGGGGCGGGCCCGGTCCATCGTGCACTTCGACCCGCTGGTCGCCGCGGCCCGCAACCGTCCCACCGCCGTCGCGATCACCGGGGAGCCGGGCGGCGGCAAGACCACCCTGGCGCTGCTGCTGCTCTACCAGATGGCGCTGCGCGGCGTGACGATCGCGGCGATCGACCCGAAGGGCGACGCCGAGTCGCTGGTGGAGCTGCTGCGCAGGCGCGGGCGCAAGGCGCGGATCCTGCCGCTGGGGTCGGCCGCGCCCGGCCTGCTGGACCCGTTCTCGTTCGACGACGACCTGGCCGCCAAGAAGACGATGGCGACCGAGACGCTGCGGCTGCTGCTGCCGCGCATGTCCGAGGAGCGCGAGTCGGCGATGATCCAGGCGGTGGGCGCGGTCGCCAACGCCGAACGGCCGTCGCTCGGCAAGGTCGTCGACTACCTGGAGCAGTCCGACGACCCGGCGTCCAAGAACCTCGGCGCGGTGCTGCGGTCCATGTCGGAGATGCGGCTGGCGCGGCTGTGCTTCGACCCGTCCGGCGGGGAGCGCATCGACACCGAGGGCTGGACCACGGTGTTCACGCTGAGCGGGCTGACCCTGCCCGACATGGCGATCTCGCGGGACGACTACTCCTACGAGCAGCGCCTGTCGGTGGCGCTGATGTACCTGGTGTCGCAGTTCGCGCGGCGGCTGATGCACGGCCTGGACCGGCGGCTGCCCAAGGCCATCTTCCTCGACGAGGCGTGGGCCATCACCTCCACGCCCGAGGGCGCCAAGCTCGTGCCCGAGGTGTCGCGGATGGGCCGGTCCCGCAACACGGCCCTCATCCTCGTGTCGCAGAACGCCGGAGACCTTTTGAATGAACAGGTGACCAACTGCTTGTCGTCGGTGTTCTCGTTCCGCTCCTCCGAACGGGTGGAGGTCGAGAACGTGATGTCGCTGCTGGGGGTGGAGAACTCCGACGAGCACAGGGCCGTGCTGCGCAACCTGGGCAACGGCGAGTGCATCTTCCGGGACCTGGACGGGCGGGCCGGTCGCATCGGCGTCGATCTGATCTCCGAGGAGCTGCTGCGCTGGCTGGACACCAACCCGACCCGGTCGCGTCCCGGGTCCGAGCTCACCACGGCGGGGGCAGAGGTCGAGGAGGTCGGTCGATGAGGCGTCCCCGCACGGCGACGGCGGCCCGTCGCCTCCGTGCGCCGCGGCGCCGGCCCGCGGGGCCGGCGCGGGTCCGGGTGCAGCGGTCCCCGGCCGAAGGGCTGGACCCGGCCGTGCTCGCGTCGCGGCGGCCGCGGTTCCCGCGCCGGCGGCGCCGGGCCCGTCCGGCGCGCCGCCGGACGGCGGTGCTGCTGTCGCTGCTGGCGGTGTTCCTGCTCAGCCCGGTGGCGCCCGCGGGGGCGTCGATCCCGCTGCCGAGCCCGGGGGACGCGTGCCGCCCGGCCGACGCCCCGGCGCCCGAGCAGTACGGGTCCGGCACCGACGGGCTGATCAAGCCGCCGAACTACCCCGATGAGAAGCTGCGCCGGACGCCGGCCGACCAGCTGACCTACTACGACCGGTACGGGACGGCGGGCCAGACCTGGTACGCGGTCGACATGGGCTGCTCGGACGCGATGGCCATGATGGGCAACGCGCTGGCCAACACCACGTTCACGCTGGTGCGCGCCATCGACCGCACCACGATCAGCGTGTACCAGGCGGCCGCGTCCGACGCGCTGCTCGGCTGGCTCAAGAACACCGTCGACGGCGTCATCAGCGACATCGGCAAGACGTTCAACGCCCGCTACTGGTCCTGGGTGGTGATCCTGGGCGCGATGTGGCTGGCCTGGTGGGGGCTGGTGCGCAAGCGGGCCAGCAAGGTCACCGAGGGCGTGATCTGGATGGTCGCGGCGATGGTGGCGCTGATCTGGCTGATCGCCCGGCCGTCGGACTTCACCACGCTGGGCACCAAGGTGTCGGAGGCGACCAGCGCCGCGTTCAACGCCGCGCTGCCGCAGAGCGACACCCGCGGCAGCACCTGCATCCCGCGGCCGGACGGCAAGCCCGACCCGGCGGCCTCGGCGAACGTCGACGCCACCACCCGCAACGCCAACGGGCTGTGGGTGGCGCTGGTGTGCAAGCCGTGGCTGATGGGCGAGTTCGGCACCACCGACCCCAACGCCAAGATCGTCAAGGAGAACGCCGACAAGCTGCTGTGGGCGCAGGCGGTGGACCTGACCGAGACGCACGGCGGGCAGCGGGTCGACCTGGCCAAGAAGGCCGACGCGTACAAGGACGTGGCCAAGAACATCAAGGAGGAGCACGCCGGGGTCTACCCGCTGTTCCAGGGCAAGAACTGGACCAGCAGGCTCGCCGTGGCGTTCGGCGGGCTGTTCGCCGCGCTCGTCGCCGGGCTGCTCATCCTCGTCATCGCGATCGCGCTGATCGTGGTGAAGATCGCGTTCCTGCTGCTGCTGGTGGCCGGGCCGATCTTCCTGGGCATCGGCATCCATCCGGGCGTCGGCCGGGTGATCGCGGTGCGCTGGCTGGAGCTGCTGCTGTCGATGCTGCTCAAGCAGGCCGCGCTGATCGGCGTGCTGTCGCTGCTGCTGTGGGCGTACGGGCTGATCCTCGGCGAGACGCTGCCGTGGGGCCTGCAGATCCTGCTCATCGCGCTGGTGACGTTCGCCGCATTCGTCTACCGCAAGCCGTTCCAGCACCTGTTCTCCGCGGTCGGCTACTCGGCCGTGGGGGCGCGGGAGAAGAGCGAGGCGCAGCTCGACAAGTCGGTGATCGAGGCGCGCAAGAACACCACGGCGCTGGCGACCGCGGTGGTGCCGGGCGCGGCCGGCTACCGGCTGGGCCGCCTCGCCAAGCGGGACGCGGCGGCCGACGGGGCGTCGCTGGCGGACGCGTCCGTCGGCGCCGGCGTGGCGGACCGGCGCGGCGGGGTCGG
>NZ_BCQU01000102.1:0-23422 GCF_001552235.1 Actinomadura rubrobrunea NBRC 15275
GGGTCGCCGGGACGCCCGGCGCCGCGCTCCCCGGGCGGCTCGTACCCGGCGGGCAGCCCGCGCGCCGGGCCGGGCAGCGGACCGGGCACCGGCGCCGGGCCGAGGCCCAGGTCGCGCACGTCGCTGACCACCTTCATCGCGGGCCGGCGCGGCATCAGCGGCGTGACGGTGTCGCCGAGCGAGTCGTCGTCCTCGTCCCAGTCGACGGCGCTCAGCCGCGCGGCCACCTCGTCCAGCGGCGACACGTGGCGGCGCCGCGGGTCGAACACCCACTCGGCGGCGTGCGGGCGGCCGTTCTCGAAGAACGACAGGCGCACCCGCCAGGTGTTGTCCTCGCACTTCCAGGAGTCCCACTCGACCTCTTCGAGGTCCACCCCGCTGCGCCCGAGGCGCTCCTCGACGGTCTCGCCGAGCGGCGGGCCCGGGGTCGAATCGCCCGGCCGCCGCACCGCGACCCGCTGGGCCTGCTGGGCCATGTACTCGCGTTCCTGCAGGACCGGGCCCTCGAACCAGCGGACGCGTTCCACCGGTATCCCGGCGGACTCTGCGATCTCCTCCGCCGTCTCGCCCGACCGGATGCGAGCCTGGATCTCCTTGGGGCGCAAGGGACTCTCCACTTCGATCTCGAACTGGCCGAGGCGGGAGAAGTGCCCACGGACCGCTGCACGCAGCCGATCGTCGACGGGCAGGGTGAACCGGGTGCCTCGACCCGCGGTTGCCAGGACGAGGTACGTACCGTCCTCGCTGACCGCGACGAGGCGCAGCTCCTGCATGCGTGTCCTTCCTGCCCTTCCTGACGGCACTGAGGGCGCATGCGTGCCCTTCCCCCGGATTCCCGAGTCTCTCTTTCGGACACACCTGCTGCCAGCACCGTACCCGGCATGTCCGAACATCGCCGCTCTCGAAGCCCTCTTCAGGAGGCCGAAGAGGGCACCTGACCTAGCTTGCCCGTGCGGCGGTCCGGCCGGGGGCGCCCTTTCTGATTCTTGTGGATCCTTTTCCACACTGTGCCCGATCCAGGGGCCGCGGCTCCAGTCCCGAATGCACGCGTCGCGCTCCCGTCATGAAGTTGCCATCGTCACGTCCGCGTCAGGAACACCCTCAAACGGGTCGCTAGTTCACGTTTTGGGACCTTATGGGCACGCGGAGGACGTTCGAGGGGGAGTGTCGTCGAGTGTCGTCGACGCGGCGGCGGCTGCCGGATCTCAGTACCACCCAGCTCATCGCCAGCGGTGTCGCCACGTTGGCCGCCGCCTGGGGAGCGTCGTACCTGGGCGTGTACGGGACGGTCATCGGCGCGGCCTTTATGAGCGTGGCGTCCACCGTCGGCACGGCCGTCTGCAAGCACTACCTGGACCAGGGCAAGGAACAGCTCCAGGGGAGGGCCCAGGAGGCCGCGCGCGAGGTGGCACGGGAGGCCACCAGCCCGGACCCCACTCGCACCGTTGCCTGGCCCCACGGAGCGCACTCCGTAGGAGACCCCAATGCCACACGCCCGGATGCGAGCACGCGCCTGTCCGACCCCGACGCGACTCGCCTGGATCCGGGTGCGTTGACTCCCAGGGCGCCGGGCGCGGATCCCAATGCCACCCGCGTCGACGCGGCCCTGCCACCTCCGGTGGACGACCCGGCCCGAGCGGTGGCCAAGACCCTCGTGCACGAGGAGGTCGATGAGGCTGTGACCACAGGGCGGCGCACCGGGTTCGCCGCCACGGTCGCGTGGGCCAGGCGGCGCTGGAAGGTGCTGCTGCTGTCGTCGGCCGTGGTCTTCGCGGCCGTCATGGGCGGCATCAGCCTGTACGAGTGGCAGACCGGCAAGCCCATCGGCAACAGCGGCGAAAAGGGGACGACCCTCAACAACGTCTTCCGCGGGGGCGGCGGCAGCGGCGGTGGGACCGACGACGTCACGCCCGCGCCCGGCACGTCCGAGCAGCCCACCGGCGACCCGTCCGCCCCCTCTACGGGCCCGTCCGTGGAGCCGACGCGGCAGGAGTCTCCGGAACCGGCGCCTGCGCCCACCACCGCCACGCCGCAGGCGCCCTCGTCGCGTCCCACGACGAGCACGCCGCCCAGCACTCCCACGCAGGCACCGTCGAGCGTCCCCGGAGGCGGTCAGGACACGGGCGGCGACCAAGGCGGCGCCGACCCCCGCGACACCCCGGACGGTGTCTCTCGGTGACCGACCTCCGGGCGGGCTCAGTCGCCGAAGACGCGGCGGGTGTAGGGGTTGGCGAAGCGGCGGTCCGGGTCCAGTTCGTTGCGCAGGGCGAGGAAGTCGTTGAAGCGCGGATACACCGTCTCCAGGTACGCCGCGTCGCGGGTGTGGAGCTTGCCCCAGTGGGGGCGGCCGCCGATCGCGGTCATCAGCTCCTCCACTCCCCGGAAGTAGTCCTCGTGGGGGTCGCGGTGGTAGACGTGCACCGCGATGAACGCGGTGGGACGGTCGTAGGCCATCGACAGCCACGCGTCCTCGGGCGGCAGCACGCGCACCTCGATCGGGAAGCTGATGCGCCAGTCGCGCTTGTCGAACAGCGCCCGCAGTTCCCGCAGCGTCGGCAGGAGCATGTCGCGCGGGATCGCGTACTCCTGCTCCTTGAAGCGGACGGTGCGCGGGCTGGTGAACACCTTGTAGGAGGTGTCGGTGTACGTGCGCGCGCCCAGTGCCCTGGCGGAGATGCCGTTGAGTCGCGGGGTGACGGCGGGCACGCGGTGCGTGACGCGGTTCAGGACGCCGAACACCGTGTTGGACAGGAACTGGTCGTCCAACCAGTACCGGTACTTGGGCAACGGCTCGGCCGGGCCGTCCACGCGGTTGTTGCGCTTGGTCAGGCACCCGTCGGTGTGCGGGAACCAGTAGAACTCGAAATGCTCGTTCTCCGCGGCGAACTCGTCGGTCCGCGCCAGCACCTCGTCCCACTTCATCGGCTGCTCCTGCGCGCGCAGCAGGAAGCGGGGGACGGTGCGCCAGGTGATGGCGGTGACGATGCCGAGCGCGCCGACGCCCGCGCGCGCCGCGTCGAACAGGTCGGGGCGTTCGTCGCGGGAGCAGGTGACCACGCTGCCGTCGGCGAGGACCATCTCCAGGGCGGCGACCTGGGAGGCGAGCCCGGCGACGTCGCGTCCGGTGCCGTGCGTGGCGGTCTGCAGGGCGCCCGCGACGGTCTGCTGCTGGATGTCTCCCATGTTGGCCAGCGCCAGCCCGTGCTCGTCCAAGAACCGGTTCAGAGCGTGCAAGGGCAGGCCCGCCTCGACGGTGACCAGCCGACTGGCGGTGTCGACGGAGCGCACGGCGGTCAGCCGGTCGGGGCGCAGCATGATGCCGTCGGTCGCCGCCGCCCCGGTGAAGGAGTGGCCGGTGCCGATCATCCGGACGGTGCGCCCCTCGTCGGCGGCCGCGCGGACGGCGGCGACGACCTCCGCGGTGTCGCGGGGCGCCAGGACGCGCTGCGGGACGGCGCGTTGATTGCCCGCCCAATTCCGCCAAGTCTGCGTGCTCGTGGGGGACATGGGAGGACTCTACTCGCCGCACCGTTCGTGAGGAAAGTTCATGTTCTTCTTTCGGGAGGGCCGCGGTCACGGTTCGCCGGTGCGCAGGCGGCGCGTCCCGGCAAGCCCGATCGCCGCCGCCGCGAGCGCCGCGGTGAGCGGCACCAGGAACGCGGCGTCGGCGCCCCGCGCGTCCACGACCCGCCCCGCGATCGACGACCCGATCGCCAGCCCCACTCCCACCAGCGTCGACACCATCGCCAGGCCCTCGGTGAGCTGGTGGGGCGGCACCAGCCGCTCCACCAGCCCGTATCCGGGGATCACCGTGGGGGAGATGGCCAGCCCGGAGAAGAACACCACGGCCATCATCAGGAACAGGTCGTCCACCAGCACGGGCGGCACCAGCCCCGCGGCCAGCAGCACCAGGCCGACGCGGAAGCGCCGGTCCAGGCGGCTGCGCCAGGCGCGCGCCCCGTACCACAGCGCGGCCGTGCCGCTGCCCAGCGCGTAGCAGCCCAGCAGCACTCCAGCCAGGGACTTGTGCCCCTCCGCCTCCGCGAACGCCACCCCGCTGACGTCGATCGCCGCGAACACCACGCCCAGCATCAGGAACACCGGGGCGAGCACCATGAGCCCCGGGTTGCCGAACGGCGTGCCGCCCCGGCCCGGTTCGCGCGGACGCGGCGGCGGCTCGGTGCCGCGCTGCACCGCCAGCGCCAGGCAGCCCACCAGGGTGAACAAGGCCGACGCGCCCAGCCCGGCCGCCGGATGCACGCCCGTGGCCAGCGCCGTGACCAGCAGCGGACCCGTGACGAAGATCGCCTCGTCGACCACCGACTCGAAGGAGAACGCCGCGTTCAGCCGCGCGGGACGCCGCCGCAGCACGTGCGACCAGCGCGCCCGCACCCACGCCCCCAGGGACGGCTGCGTCAGCCCCGCCAGCGCTGCGGTGGGGAACAGCGTCCAGGGCGCCAGGCTCAGCTCGGCGCACAGGATCAGCGCGGTGAACCCGGCGGCGTTGGCCAGCGCCAGCGGCACCAGCACCCGGTGCTGCCCGTACCGGTCCGCGAGCCGCGCGCTCATCGGCCCGCCCAAGGCGTACGACAGCGACAGCGTCGCCGATACCGCCCCGGCGATGCCGTACGACCCGGTGACGGCCGACACGAGCAGGACGATGCCGATCCCCACCATCGCCATCGACATGCGTCCGACCAGACCCGCGGCGACGAACAGCCGGGCCCCGGGAACGGCGAGCAGCTCCCGGTACGCGTTGGCCACCCTTGGCCCCCTTTCCCCCAACCCGGGCGACTCCCGGGTAACCTCGAACCCCCCTTGACGCTTTCTGAGCCCGGACGCGCGCGGCATGCCCCCGGTCCCCCGTGGCGCGACCGACGACGCGAACCTCCTGAGGTCAGAACGTGATCACGCTACCCGGACGTAACACCTGCAAAGACCTGTAACCGAGACGCAGCGACTCTCGTTGGGAATGGTTGTGGCTTCCTCCTCGCGTCCGCATGCCCCCACCCGGCCGCAAGGCACGAAGCAGGCGTCGAAGAAGCGGCGGAACACGTCCCGGAACGGCGCGACCGCACCCCGCCCCTCAGGCGGCCGCCGCCGCGGTCTGAAGGCAGCCGTGGCCGTCATCGCCGTGCTGTGTTCGGGGAACCTCGGAGGCGGCGTCTACGCGGCGTGGAGCGTCGACGGCGAACGCGGCGCGCCCCGCGCGACCGCCGCGCCCCCTCGGGAGCCGGCGTTCCCCGGCCCGGTCGCCAACATCGCCGAAGAACGCAAGGTGGCCCCGCTGCGGCGGGTGGTGCCCCCCGACGTGCTGGCCGTCTTCCGAGGCGGCCCGATCCGCCGCACCGAGATCGCCAAGATCGGCAGGCTGCGCCGGGTGCGGGACGTCATCGCCGTCGCGGGCGGCGCGGTGCAGCTGCAGGGACGCGGGGTCAACACCTTCGCCGTCGACCCCTCGCAGTTCCGGTCGTGGACGCCGCCGGGCACCGCCAAGCGCAACGAGCTGTGGGAGGCGCTGGCCGCCGACCGGTTCGTGGTCTCCACGGCCGCGGCCGACCAGCTGCGGCTCGCCGAGGGCATGCGCTACCCGGTGGTGGCCCGCACCATCCCGTACCTGGAGATGGGCGGCTCGGGCACCCTGGGCCTGCCCGGCATCGACATGCTGGTCAGCAAGAAGACCGGCGCCGAGATGGGCCTGGTGCCCAACGTGGCGATCCTGATCAACGCTCCCGGGACGGACGCGGCCCGCCTCACCGCGACCGTGAAGAAGATCCTGGGACGGAACGCCGACGTGGTGAACCTGCACGAGCGGCGCTACCAAGCGCCACCCGACGCGGGCGGACGTCCCGGCAGCTACCTGGACCTCTACAAGGAGGCCGCCCGCAGCTGCCCCGGACTGTCGTGGACGGTGCTCGCCGCCATCGGCCAGGTGGAGAGCGACCACGGCCGCAACGCGGGCCGCTCCAGCGCGGGAGCGCTCGGCCCCATGCAGTTCCTGCCGTCCACGTGGCGGTCCTACGGCGTCGACGGCGACGGCGACGGCAAGGCCGACATCATGAACCCGTACGATGCCGTCCCCGCCGCGGCCCGCTACCTGTGCGCCCACGGCGCGGGCAAGGGCGGACGGCACCTCTACCAGGCGATCTGGGCCTACAACCACGCCGACTGGTACGTGCAGAAGGTCCTCAACCTGGCCAAGGCCTACGCCGTCCGCTACGACTAGACCCACGCCTGGACGCCGTACCGCCGCCAAGGGGTCGCCGGCCGTTCGGCGTGGGGGTGCGCGCGGCATGTCGGCGCGGCTGGTTGGATGGGACCATGACCGCGATCGGAGCGACCCGATGAGCGACGCGCCCACGACGGAGTACGACGCGTTGCTGCTGGTGTCCTTCGGGGGGCCCGAGGGACCCGACGACGTGATGCCGTTCCTGGAGAACGTGACCCGCGGCCGGAACGTCCCCCGCGAGCGCCTGGAGAGCGTCGCCGAGCATTACTACCGGTTCGGCGGCGTCAGCCCCATCAACGAGCAGTGCCGCCGCCTGAAGGCGGCCATCGAGGCCGACCTGGCCGCGCACTCCATCGACCTGCCGGTGTACTGGGGCAACCGCAACTGGACGCCGTACCTGGCCGACACGGTCCGCCAGATGGCCGCCGACGGCGTACGGCGCGCCGCCGCGTTCGTCACCTCCGCCTACAGCGGCTATTCGACGCACCAGCAGTACGTGGAGGACATCGCCCGCGCACGCGCCGAAGTGCCGGAAGCCCCCCAGATCGACAAGCTGCCGGTGTACTGCCGCAGGTCCGGGTTCATCGACCCCTTCGTCGACGGCGTGCGCGACGCGCTGGCGCGCCTGCCGGAGGACGCCCGCCTGGTGTTCACCGCGCACAGCGTGCCGCTGGCGCAGCCGGGCCGCGCGGACTACGTCGCGGAGCTGCAGGACGTGGCGGCGACCGTCGCCGAGCGGGCCGCCCCGGGCCGCCCCTGGACGCTGGCCTACCAGAGCCGCAGCGGCCCGCCGAGCCAGCCGTGGCTGGAGCCCGACATCTGCGACCACCTGGAGGAGCTGGCGGGCCAGGGCGTCGGCGCGGTGGCGGTCGTGCCGATCGGCTTCGTGTCCGACCACATGGAGGTCAAGTACGACCTGGACGTCGAGGCGGCGGACAAGGCGGCCGCGCTGGGCCTGCGGTTCGAGCGCGTCCCGACGCCCTCGGCCGACCCGCGCTTCGCCGCGCTGCCCCGCGAGCTGATCACCGAGTCGGTCGGCGCGGCCCCGCCGCGGGCGGGCCGCTGACGGCCGCGAGACACGACCACGAGACCGCGATGAGGGGGATGAGGGTGAGCAGCCTGCCCGAGGAGCTGCTGGAACTGGCCGTGGCCGTGGCCCGGGAGGCCGGGCGGATGCTGGTGGACAAGCGGCCGGCCGACGGGCCGGACGTGGTGCAGACCAAGTCGAGCCCGACCGACGTGGTCACGCAGATGGACCG
This sequence comes from Actinomadura rubrobrunea NBRC 15275, assembly GCF_001552235.1. NCBI lineage: Bacteria > Bacillati > Actinomycetota > Actinomycetes > Streptosporangiales > Thermomonosporaceae > Actinomadura > Actinomadura viridilutea. Next base: position 7,489 of record NZ_BCQU01000102.1, read on the forward strand.
GGCCGCCGAAACGCTGATCATCGAGCGGATCCGGGCCGCGCGGCCCGACGACGGCTTCCTCGGCGAAGAGGGCGGCACGCGGGACGGGGGCAGCGGCGTCCGCTGGGTGATCGACCCGATCGACGGCACCGTGAACTACCTGTACGACCTGCCCGACTGGGGGGTCAGCGTGGCCGCCGAGGTGGACGGCGAGGTCGTGGCGGGCGCGGTCGACCTGCCGCGGCGCGGCGAGACCTTCACGGCGGCGCGCGGCCGGGGCGCCCTGCTGCACACCGCCGCCGGCACCCGGGAACTGCGCTGCAACACCGGCGTCCCGCTGAACCGGGCGCTGGTGGCCACCGGGTTCGGGTACGAGGCGCGGCGCCGCGCCCGTCAGGCCGAGGTGCTCACCGGGGTGCTGCCGAACGTGCGCGACATCCGCCGTGGCGGCTCGTGCTCGGCGGACCTGTGCTCGCTGGCCGCCGGGCGCGTCGACGCCTACTACGAGCGCGGCGTGCAGGCCTGGGACATCGCCGCGGGCGCGCTGATCGTCCGGGAGGCGGGCGGCCGCGTGGCCGGACTGAACGGCGCCCCGGCCGGTCCGGAGCTCGTCATCGCCGCCGCGCCGGGCCTCTGGGAGGAGCTGCACGACCTGCTGGCCCCGCTCGACCCCGCCCGCGACTGAGGCTCACGCCGGGCCATCCCGGGGCATGCTTACGGAAGCAGCGGCCTAACGGGCCTTTGCGGGCACGCTGCTCTTCTGTCGGGGGTTTCAGGGGGGCGTCCCCCTGGCGTCTCGGCGAAGAGCAGCGGGCCCACGCGCTCGATGGGCTCACTGCTCCAGGCCGAGGACGCGTCACTCGCAGCGCGGCGGCTCGACGCCGATGTCGTGGTTCGCTGCGATCCGACGCAGTTCTTTGATCTCCTCCTGACGGATGTCGGCCAGGTAGGTGTCGCCGACGGCGCGGGCGTGGCGCAGCGACTCGTAGGCGTCGTCGAGGCGCTGCTGGATCGCACGTGACAGCTCGCCCATGGACCTCCCTCCCAGATGCAGACCCTGCTTACCCACCTCCGACATCGCGATAAACCTGATTTGCGATGAAATTTTCATCACCGCTTGCATCGCCGCCCGCTCGCCCGCGAGACCCCGTCTGATCTGGGGACTTACCGAGGCCTTACGGTGGGCGTGGCATACCTGGACGCCGTGGCCGGGGTGACAGCCGAGGAGGGGACGCAGTGCGTGTACTGGTCGTAGAGGACGAGCGGGTCCTCGCGGACGCGATCGCCACCGGCCTGCGCCGGGAGGCGCTCGCCGTGGACGTCGCCTACGACGGCGCCGGCGCGCTCGACCGGGCGCAGGTCAACGACTACGACGTCATCGTGCTCGACCGCGACCTGCCCAAGGTGCACGGCGACGAGGTGTGCAAGCAGCTGGTGTCCCGGCGGTACCCCGCGCGCATCATCATGCTGACCGCCGCGGGCGAACTGGACGACAAGGTCGAGGGCCTGTCCATCGGCGCCGACGACTACCTCGCCAAGCCGTTCGCGTTCGCCGAGCTGATCGCCCGGGTGCGGGCCCTGGGGCGCCGCGCCGCGACGCCGCTGCCGCCGGTGCTGGAACGCGCCGGGATCACCCTGGACCCGGCCCGCCGCGAGGTGCACCGCGACGGCCGTCCGATCGACCTGACCCGCAAGGAGTTCGCCGTGCTGGAGGTACTGATGCGGGCGGACGGCGCCGTGGTGAGCTCCGAGCAGCTGCTGGAGAAGGCATGGGACGAGCACATCGACCCGTTCACCAACGTGGTCCGGGTCACGATGATGACGTTGCGCAAGAAGCTCGGGGACCCGCCGATCATCGAGACGGTCCCGGGAGTGGGATACCGCCTGTGACGCCGTCCGCGCCCCACCCCGCGCCCCACCCCGGGCCCCACCCCGGACCGCAGCCCGGGCCCCAGCCCATGCCGCCCGGCGCCACCGGGCCTTTCCCGCCGCCGCACGGCGGCAAGGGCGACCGCCGCGGCGTCGGGTCCCTCGCGGCCGACCTGCGCGCGCTGCCGACCCGGATGAGCGTCCGGCTGCGCCTGACGGTGCTGTACGGGCTGCTGTTCTTCATGGCCGGGGCGCTGCTGCTGTTCGCCACCTACCTGCTGGTCGGCTCGATCCTCAACTCGGTGTTCCCGCGCGGCTATGTGATCTACACGCCGTCCGGGCCGCTGGACCCGCAGGTGCTCAAGGAGCTGACCATGCAGCGGCTGGTCAGCCGGTCGCTGGTGGCGCTGGTCGGGGTCGGGATCACCGCCGTGGTGCTGGGCTACTTCGTCGCCGACCGGGCGCTCAGCCCGCTGCAGAAGGTGACCGCGACCGCGCGGCGGCTGTCGGAGAGCACCCTGCACGAGCGGATCGCGCTGGAGGGGCCCGACGACGAGATCAAGGAGCTGGCCGACACCTTCGACGCGATGCTGGAGCGGCTCAGCCAGGCGTTCGACGCCCAGCGCCGGTTCGTCGCCAACGCCTCGCACGAGCTGCGCACGCCGCTGGCGATCAACCGGACGCTGCTGGAGGTGGCGCTCGGCGACCCCGACGCGTCCGACGACCTGAAGACGGTGGGCCGCACGCTGCTGGCCACCAACGCCCGCCACGAACGGCTGATCGAAGGACTGCTGCTGCTGGCCCGCAGCGAACGCCAGCTCACCACCCGCACCCCGGTGGACCTGGCCGAGGTGGCGTCCACGGTGCTGGAGACGCACGCCAAGCGCGGGCACGACAACGACGTCGCCGTCCACCGCGAGCTCACCGCCGGCACCACGCTCGGCGATCCGGTGCTGCTGGAGCACCTGGTGTCGAACCTGGTCGACAACGCGGTCAAGCACAACGACGACGGCGGCGAGGTGTGGGTCCGCACGGGCGTGCTCGACGGCTACGCCACCGTGCAGGTGGAGAACACCGGGCCGGTCGTGCCCGCCTACGAGGTGGACCGCCTGTTCGAGCCGTTCCGCCGGCTCAACGCCGACCGCGTCGAGTCGGCCAAGGGCGCCGGGCTGGGGCTGTCGATCGTGCGTTCGGTGGTGCTGGCCCACCGCGGCATGGTGTACGCCGCGCCGCGCGCGGGCGGCGGCCTCATCGTGACCGTGCGCCTGCCGCTCGCCTGACCGGGCGCGCCGCGCGTCCCGCCGTCACTTGCGGGCGGCGGTGGCCAGGGTCGGGTCGCCGTCGAAGTCGAGGTCGAGGCCGGTGAACTTGTCGGACGCCAGGGCGGCCCACTGGTCCGTCCACACCGGGATGATGGCCATGTCGTCCAGGGCGATCTTCTCGGCCGACCGCAGGACGCGCGTGCGGGCGCCCTCGTCCCGGGCGCCGATCGCGTTCGCCAGCTCCTTGTCGAACGCCGCGTTGCGCCAGCCGCCGTAGTTGCTGCGGCCGTTGTCGGCCGTGGCGATCTGGTCGCCGCCCAGCAGCGGCTGCAGCACCGAGTACGCCGACGGGTAGTCGGGCCGCCAGCCCAGCGCGATCAGGCCCTGGGCGTCCTTGCCCGTGACCTCCCGGGTGAAGTCCTGCACGTCCACGACGCGCAGCTGCACGTCCCAGCCGAGCACTTGCCGCAGCTGCTGCCGGACCACCTCGCACCAGTACCGGTAGGTGCCGATGCTGCGCACGTAGAGGTTCACCCGGGTGCCCGGCCCGAGCCCGGCGGCCTGGGCGAGCTGCTTGGCGCGCGCGGCGTCCGGGCCCTGGCACGACGGGCACGCGCCGCCCTCGGAGAACCCGGGGACGGCGGGCGACACCAGGCCGGTCGCGGGACGGCCGAACCCGTGGGTCACGGTGTCGGCGATCTGCCGGCGGTCGAGCGCGTACGAGACGGCGAGCCGCGCCTCGCGGCTGCGCATCGGGCCCCGCTTGGTGATCGGAACCAGCATCCGCTGGGTCGTGCCGATGCGGGTCTTCATGTCGTTCAGGCGCGGGGAGGCCCCCGGATCGTCGGCGTCCACGGCGGCCCAGTCGGCCAGGCCCCCCGTGAACGCGGAGAGCTGCTGGGCGGTGGACTCGGTCAGCCGGACGGTCACCCGGTCGAGTTTGCTCTTGCCGAACGCCCACCGGTCGTTGCGGACCAGCGTCGCCGTCTGCCTCGGCGTGTAGGACTGCAGCTTGAACGGGCCGTTGCCGACCGGGGCGAGGTTGTAGTCCCGGTTGTCCTTGTCGCCCGCCGCCCTGGGCACCGGGGCGAAGATCGGGTCGGCGAGGCGCTTGGGGAACTCGCAGTCGGTCTTGTCGAGCTCCACCCGCAGGACGCCGCCCGCCGCGTGCACGCCCTCGAGCGTCCGCGACCGGCCGTTCGCGACCGCCGCGTACCCCTTGATGTCCTCCATGAGATAGCCGGCCTCGCCGGCGGCGTGGCGGCTCCAGCCCCGCGCGAACGCCTCGGCGTCCACGGGCTCCCCGTTGGAGAAGGTCGTGCCCGGCTTGATGTCGATCGTCCACTGGCGGCAGGCCTGGTCGGGCCGGACGTCGCGCGCCAGGCGGGGACGCACCGTGCCGTCCTTGGTGACCTCCATGAGCCCGGTGAACAGCGCCTTGGCCAGGGTGCGTCCGGTGCCGAACCCCGCGTGGCCGGGGTCGATCTCGCCGTTCTCGGACAGGGGCGCCTCCAGCGCCAGCCGCACCTCCCCGCCCTGCTTGGGCGTCTGCGGGCCGCGCCGGCCGCCGTCGCCGTCCAGCTGCGTGATCACCACGCTCGCGCCGACGATCAGGGCGACGAGCGCGGCGCCGCCGCCCGCGGCCAGCACGCCCATGCCGCGCCGCCCGGGCCCCTTCCCGGGAGCGCCCGGCGACGTCGTCGGCAGCCCCGGCCAGGACGCCGCGTCCGGTCCGCCGCCGGGGACGGGCGTCTGCGGCGGCGCCCATGCCCCGCCCGGCGTGCTGTGGCCGGGGCCGGGGACGGCCGGTCCGGGACCGGCGTGGCCGCCCTGCCCGCCCTGGGGGAACCCGTACGGCGGCGCGGGCGGCGCCACGGCCCCCGTCGGGGTCGGGACGGGCGCCTGCCCAGTGGGGGACGGGATGGGCGTCTGCCCGCCGACCACCGGGTGGGCGGGGGCCGCGGGGGCCGCCTGCGGCTGAAGGACCAGCGTGTCCGTGGCGGCCGCCTCGGCGCCCTGGGTGAGGATCGCCGACTGCGCCTCGGCGCCCGGACCGGCCGCGGGCCGGGGCGGGCTGCCCGCCAGCGTCAGCAGCTGCATCAGCACCTGGTGCGACGACGGCCGCGCCGCCGGGTCCTTGATCAGGCAGTGGGCGACCAGGCCGCGCAGCGGCTCGGTGAGCGCGCCCAGGTCCGGCGGCAGATGGAGGATGCGGTGCATGACCGCGGGGATGGAGTCCTGGCCGAACGCGGCGCGGCAGGTGGCCGCGTACACCATCGTGGCGCCCCAGGCCCACACGTCCGCCTGCGGGCCGATGGGGGCGCCGGTGATCTGCTCGGGCGCCATGTAGGCGGGCGTGCCGACGGCGGTGCTGGACATGGTGCCCGTGGCGTCCAGCGCCCGGGCGATGCCGAAGTCGATCACCCGGGGCCCGTCCGGGGCGACCAGCACGTTGGCGGGCTTGAAGTCGCGGTGCACGACGCCGGCCTGGTGGATGGCGGCCAGCGCCGTCATCGTGCCGATCGCCAGCCGGTCCAGGTCGCCGCCCGAGCGCGGGCCCTCGGCGGCCAGCACCTCCGACAGCGACGGCGCGTCGATGTACTCGCTGACGATGTAGGGCCGGTCGCCCTCCACGTCGGCGTCCAGGATGCGGGCGGTGCAGAACGGCGACACGCGCCGCGCCACCTCGAGCTCGGCGGCGAACCGGGACCTGGCCTTGGCGTCGCCGCTGAACCGGGCGTGCAGCAGCTTGATCGCGACGCGCCGCCCGTCGTCGTCCTCGGCCAGGTACACCGAGCCCTGGCCGCCTTCGCCCAGCAGGCCCGTCAGCCGGTAGGCGCCCAGGCGTTCGGGGTCGCCCGGGCGGAGCGGGGCGATCTCCGCCATGGCGCCCCCTACTGTCGGTACACGGTGCCGTACGCCTGCGCCCGGGCGGTGTCGCTCAGCGTCGTCCGCCACTCCCACCGCAGGTACGCCCCGCTCGGCGACGGCTGGAACGTCAGGTAGCCGGCGGCGCAGTCGTCCTTCGAGGTCCCGCCGAACGGCGTCTCCCGGTACACGATCTTGGAGTCGGTGCTGGAGCCGCGCAGCAGCGACAGCATGGTGCGGCAGGTCTCCGAGTCGCTGTAGGTGTACGTGGCGTTGCCCGCGCTGCGGATGAGGAAGAAGCGCGTCTTGAAGATGGTGCGCCCCGTCGGCGCGCCGGGCTGGTAGCCGGTGCCGGTGTAGGTGCCGGTGATGCCGTTCTCGGCGCTGAACGTCGACGAGGAGGTCGGCGTCGGCGGCGTGTAGGTGGGCAGCGGCAGGGGCCGGTCCTCCTCGCCGGACGCGAGCGCCACGACCACGACCACGAGGATCACCAGCACCGCCAGCACGGCGCAGCCCACGCCGATGATCACCGGCGCGCTGGACGACGACGACTGGGCGGGCGGCGGCGCGAACCCCGGTCGCGTCGGCGGTCCGGGCGGGCCCGGGGGCCGGGGAACCGCCGGACCGGCCGCGGGCTGGTACATCGGCATCGGCGGCGGGGTGATCGGCTGCGGCGGCGGGGTGCTCGGTCCCGCGTTCATCGGCATCGGCGGCGGCGTGATCGGCTGCCGCGGCGACGGCTGCCGCGCGGGCGCGGACGGCACCGGCGGCGGCGCCGGCAGCTGGGCGGCGATCCGGGTGCCCTGGTCGAGCAGGGCCTGCCCGCCCGCCGTCGCGCCCGTGGGCGCCGCGCCCACGTGGCCGAGGAGGTTCAGCAGCAGCTGCGCGGCCGGGGGGCGCAGCCCGGCGTCCTTGGACAGGCACTGGCCCACCAGGTCGCGCAGCGGCCCGGCGGGCAGCGCCGACAGGTCGGGTTCGTCGTTGAGGATGCGGTTGATGATGACCGGCAGCGTGTCGGCCTCGAACGGCGACTGCCCGGTGGCCGCGAACACCATCGTGGCGCCCCAGGCGAAGATGTCGACCGCGGGGGTGAGCGGCGCCCCGGTGAGCTGCTCGGGCGCCAGGTAACCGGGGGTGCCCACCACCATGCCGGTGGCGGTGACGGCGCTCTCCTGGGAGTTGACGCTGCGGGCGATGCCGAAGTCGACCACGCGCGGGCCGTCCGGCGCCAGCATCACGTTGTTGGGCTTGAAGTCGCGGTGGACGATGCCGGCCTCGTGGATGGCCGCGAGCGCGGTCGCGGTGCCGATCGCCAGCCGCTCCAGCTCCTCGGGGCCGCGCGGGCCGTTGTGCACCACCACGTCGTGCAGCGAGGGGCCGTCGATGTACTCGCTGACCACATACGGCTGGTCGCCGTGCACGTCGGCCTCCAGCACCCGGGCGGTGCAGAACGGCTCGACCCGCTGCGCGGCGGTCACCTCGCGGGTGAAGCGCGCCCGCGCCGACGGGTCGTTGGCCATCGAGGCGTGCAGCAGCTTGATCGCGACGTGCTCGCCTTCCGGGGTGCGGCCGAGGAATACCGATCCCTGTCCGCCGGCACCGAGCCGTCCGACGACCTCGTACCGTCCCAGTGCCCGGGGATCGCCTGGCTCCAAGGGAGCGGCATCCGGCATCTGACCCTCCACTTACCCGCAGTGATGTGCCGCGTGGTGAACGCCGGCCCCGTGCCGGCCCGTCCGGCGCGTGCCGGGCGGTCCGCAACGCGGCGCGCCCCCATCTCAGGCGGGCACGATATCGCGTTAGTTCAGACGTTTCACCGCAGCTTCCGGTTCGCCGCACGGCGACCGCGGAGCCGCTTCATCGGCGGGCGGCCGGACACGGCCGCGCACCGCCCCCGAGGCGGTGCGCACAAGCCCTGCGGGGCAGGTATGATCCGGCCGCCGCGGGATGCCCCGCCGGGGGTCCCGGTCCTGTCGAAAGCCGTGACACCTGGCCGGACATGTGACCGACGACACACATAGGGGGACTGGTCCCGGTGACCGGTGTCACGACTGATACCGGTCGCGTCTTGCGTGTCACGGGTCACTACCCGTGACAGAATTTCCCGCCCGGATCGGGCACAAGACGAGTCCCCCGAGCGTTAGATCCGCGCGACGGGGCGCATAAAGGACTGAGGGGGATGGAGATAGAAGATGGCGACCGACTACGACAGCCCGCGTAAGACAGACGACGACCTGGGCGAGGACAGCCTGCAGGAGCTCCAGGCCCGTCGCGCTGACAAGGCCGCGAGCATCATCGACGAGGACCTGGACGCCGGCGAGGTCGCCGAGCTTCCCGGGGCCGACCTGTCGAACGAGGAACTCACCTTCCGGGTGGTCCCCCGCCAGGCCGACGAGTTCACCTGCAGCCGGTGCTTCCTGGTGCACCACCGCAGCCAGTTGGCCAGCGAGAAGAACGGCCAGCCCGTCTGCCGCGAGTGCGCCGCCTGAGGCCCGCTCGGCGGCGCGACGGGCGGGAGCGGCCGGTGACGCGGGACCCCGGGGACGAGCACCGCGGCGAATACGCGGCGGGGGAGGCGCACCACGGTACGCCGAACCCGCCCGGCGGGGACGCCCCGCCGGGCGGGCGTCCCATCATGCGGTCGGACGCGGACGTTTCCCCGACCGGTGCGGAAAGCGGCGTCGAGGGCGCCGCGACCGGTGCCGATGCCGGTGACGCAACCGGTGCCGAGACCGGTGTCGAGCGCGTCGGCCACGACGCCTCCGCCGAGATCGGCGAACTGATCGGTCGGCTGTCGGTCGACGAGGGCATGGACCGCGAGACCCGCGGCCGCCTGCTGGCGCGGCTGGCCCGCCTGCTGGGCGACGCCGCGCGCCGGGCGGGCGCCGCGGGTCTGGCGCGCGGGCGCCTGCTCGCCGACGTGCTGACCGCCGCGGCCCCGCACATCCCCGTCCGCGACCTGGAGACGCTGCGCGCCCACCATCGCGGGCTGGAGGGCGAGGAGCTCGCCGACAGCCTCGTCCGGGTCGCGTGCAACGCGACCACGGCGGTGGGCGCGGCCGGAGGCGCGCTGGCCGCGGCGCAGTTCGCCGCCCCGCCGCTGCTGCTCACCGCGCCGGCGCAGCTGGCCGCCGAGACGCTGGTGGTCGCGGCGATCGAGGTCAAGCTGATCGCCGAGCTGCACGAGGTCTACGGGGTGCGCGTACAGGGGTCGGGCACGGCCCGCGCCGCCGCGTTCCTGACCGCCTGGACCAAGCGGCGCGGCATCAACCCGCTGGAGGCCGGGTCGTTCACCAACGCGCTCGGCTCGGCCGCCAAGGCGGCCCTGCGCAAACGGCTGATGCGCAGTCTCGGCAGAAGCCTCGGCACCATGGGGCCGTTCCTCACCGGCGCCGCCGCCGGCGCCGCCCTCAACCGGACGGCCACCAAGCGCGTCGCCGACGCGGTGCGCGCCGACCTGCGCCGCAACACCCCCGCCCAGCCGCCCGCGGCCCTGTTCACCGTGCGGTCCGTGCCGTCCCCGAGAACGCCGCTGACCCGGCCGGACGGCCCGGCACAGCTCGACGGCCCGGCGCAGTCGGACACGGCGGCGAAATCGGACACGGCACAGCCGGACGGCCCGGGCCCGCAGGCCCCGGGCGACGCGCCGGCCGGACCGCTGCCGCCGCCCGGCCCCGCGCCCGGTCCCGCGGGGCAGCTCCCGCCGCCGGCGCCGCCCCCGTCCGAGCACTGACGGCGTCGGCAGGATCGTCCCGGCCTGCCCCAGACCCCGCATCCGGAGCTCCTCGATCCGGCGGTTCCCCGCCATCTGCCGCCGCGCCGAGGAGCCCGGCGACCGGAAACGGTCGCTCTGGCCGGTATCGGTCAGGAGAACTCGAGCTCCGCCGCCACCTCGTCGCGGCCGGCCAGCCACATTCCCAGCGCCTCGCGCGTGCCGCGCACCTCCGGCCCCCGTCCGATGGGCCGACGGCCGTCCGTCGGCACGAGGCGGTACCGCAGCACGCGGCGGTTCAGCGCCAGGCTCAGCTCCACCCCCTCGCGCAGGATCGCGGAGGCGACCGCGTCCGGGACGTCGCGTTCCCGGCCGAGCCCGCGCAGGATGTCCTGGTGGTGGACGCCGAGGTCGCCGAGCAGGAACACCGCGGCGACGCGGGTGGTGGTGCTGGGATGGTCGGCCCAGTGCGCGGCCCACTCCATCAGCCGGTCCCGCGACAGCCGGCGCACGCGGTCGACCTGCGCCTGGTTGGCGGCGTTGATGCGCAGCCCGCGCGGCAGGTAGAAGGCCAGGGGATAGTCCACACCGATCACATGGGCGAGCACGTCGCGCGGCGCCCAGCCCGCGCACAGCGTCCGACCCGACGCGAACTCCTCGTCCGTCAGCTCCGCCAGGGTCTTGATCAGCCTGTGGCGTTCGGCGCGCAGCTCGTCCTCGAGAGGAAACCTGATCGCGTCCAGCAAAGGCATCGTGGCCGGTCCCTTCCGACGGTGCCCGGGACCGACCACAATACGCGGGCGGCGCCGCCGAGGGGACCGGCCGTCCGGTCAGGGCGCGTCAGACCTCCGCCTTCAACGGGGAGGGCAGCTCGCCGGTGCCCTTGGCCCACTGCCGCGCCGCGGCCCGCGTGGCCAGCAGCCGGGCCACCTCCATCCCCACCCCCATGATCACGGCCCAGCCGATGGCCTCGCTGAGCGCGACCTCCGGGGACTCGGGGTTGGCCGGCGGCTCCTTGCCGGTGGCCTTCTTCCAGGCCAGCGTGATCACCTTCTTGGCGGCGAAGCCGCCGGCGAACGCGGCGGCGCCCGCCACGAGCCGCCAGCCGATGTCGCCCTTGTCGGCCATGCTCGTCCTCCCGTCGTGCTGACTCGCCCCGACGCTACCGGATCTCCCCCGCCCGGCACGGGAAGTCCTCCTCCCGCCGGCCGGGGGCGCGGTACGGGCGCCGAGACCTGGAACGTCCCCAGCGCGGGGCCGTTGATTCACGCGACCGCGCGCCCGCGGCCGGAGCCGGCCGGGCGTCGTTCCGCCCCGGCGGGCGGCGCGCTAGCGTAAGTGAACGCTGACGGTCGACGAAGGAGCCGCCCGTGACGGACCTGGAGGAGTACCGCCGCCGCGCCCGCGCATGGCTGGAGGCCAACACCCGCGACCTGCCGCCCGACCCCGACCTGGCCACGGCCCGGGCGTTCATGGCCCGTCTGCACGACGCGGGGTACTCCGGCATCACCTGGCCCACCGCGTACGGCGGTCAGGGGCTGTCGGCGGCCGAGGAGCGCGCCTTCCAGCAGGCCGCCCGCGACCTGACGCTGCCGATCGGGGTGTTCGGCATCGGCCTGGGCATGTGCGGGCCGACGCTCCTGTCGCTCGGCACCGAGGAGCAGAAGCGGCGCTACCTGCCGCCGCTGCTGCGCGGCGAGGAGATCTGGTGCCAGCTGTTCTCCGAGCCGGGAGCCGGGTCGGACGTGGCGTCGCTGCAGACCCGGGCCGTCCGCGACGGCGACTGCTGGGTGGTCAACGGGCAGAAGGTGTGGACGTCGGTGGCGCGGCAGGCCGACCTCGGCCTGCTCATCGCCCGCACCGACCCCGACGTGCCCAAGCACCGGGGCATCACGATGTTCATCGTCGACATGCACGCTCCGGGCGTCACCGTCCGGCCGCTGCGGGACATGACCGGCGAGGCGCACTTCAACGAGGTGTACTTCGACGACGTGCGCATCCCCGCCGACCGGGTGGTGGGGGAGGTGAACGGCGGCTGGCGGGCGGCCGTCACCACGCTGCTGCACGAGCGGGTGTCGATCGGGACGGGCGCGGCCCGCACCGAGCGGCCCGCCTCCTTCGCCGCGGTGTCGCGGGCGGCGCGCGAGCGGGGCCTGCTCGCCGACCCCGCCGTCCGCGACCGGCTCGTCGACCTGTACCTGCGGGAGCGGGCGTTCGACCTGTTCAACGCGCGGCTGGCGCAGGAGGTCAAGGCGGGGATCGACCCGGGCGCGCGCGGCTCGGTGGCCAAGCTGCTGCTGGCCGAGCTGACGCTCGACTCCGCCGGCATCGCCGCCGAGATCCTCGGCCCGCGGGCCGTGGCGTACGGCGGGCACGGCGAGGGCAGGATCGCGCGGGCGCTGTCGTGGGCGCCGGGCATGGCGCTCGGCGGCGGCACCAACGAGATCATGCGCAACATCATCGGAGACCGGGTGCTGGGGCTGCCGCGCGAGCCGCAGGTGGACCGGGACGTCCCGTTCCGCGACCTGAAGGTGGGGACGCAGGCGAAGCGGGCGGACGCCGAGCGGCCGGCCGCGAAGGACACGGGCGGGAAGGACACGGGCGGGAAAGACGCGGGCGGGATGGACACGGGCGGGAAGGACGCGGGGGAGACGGGCGCGGGCGCAAAGGAGGCGGGCCGATGAGGCTGATCCTGTCCGAGGAACAGCGCGACCTGGCCGCGACGGTGCGGGCGTTCCTGGCCGACACCGCGCCGATGGCCCGCGTCCGCGAGATCGCCGAGTCGGACGAGCCCTACGACCGCGAGGCGTGGCGGCGCATGGCCGAGGAGCTGGGCCTGACCGGCCTGGCGATCCCCGAGGCGTACGGCGGCGCGGGCGCGGGCCACGCCGAGGTCGCCGTCGTCATGGAGGAGCTGGGCGCCGCCCTCACGCCGACGCCGTACTTCGCCTCGGCCGTGCTGGCGGCGAACCTCCTGCTGGCCGCGGGCGACGAGCAGGCGGCCGGGGACCTGCTGCCCGGCATCGCCTCCGGGGGGACGGTGGCCACGTTCGCGGTGCCGCTGCCCGGCGAGCCGCCGCCGCGCGCCACACGGGGCGGGCGGCTGGACGGCAGCCTGCCGTGCGTGCTCGACGGCGCCGCCGCCGACCTGATCCTCGTCGCGGCGGACCTCGACGGCGCCCCCGCCCTGTTCGCGGTCGAGGGCGGGGAGCGGACGCCGCTGACCACGCTCGACCTGACCCGTCCGCAGGCACGCGTCGACCTGGACGGCACGCCCGGGCGCCGCATCGCCGCGGCGGACCCGCGGGCGGCGGTCGCCCACGCCCTCGACCTGGCCGCGGTGGCGCTGGCCGCCGAACAGCTGGGCGGGATGCGGCGCTGCCTGGACGCGATCGTCGAGTACGCCAAGCTGCGGGTGCAGTTCGGCCGGTACATCGGGTCGTTCCAGGCCGTCAAGCACAGGCTGGCCGACATGCACTGCACAGTGGAGCAGGCCGAGTCGATCGTCCGGTACGCGGCGTGGGCGGCCGACGAGAGCCCCGAGGAGCTGCCCGTGGCGGCGGCGTTCGCCCAGTCCTTCCTCGGCCCGGCGTATTTCCAGGTCGCCAAGGACCACCTGCTGCTGCACGGGGGCATCGGCTTCACCTGGGAGCACGACGCGCACCTGTACTACAAGCGCGCCAAGACCGACGAGCTGCTGCTGGGCGCGCCCCGCCACCACCGCGCCCGTCTCGCCGAACGCCTCGGCCTGCTGCCGTGACGCCGTGCCTGATCGCCGTCCGTGGGCGCTGTCCGTGGGCGCTGTCCGTGGGCGCTGTCCGTGGGCGCGGCGGCCGCGCCGCCCCGGCGTCACGCCATGGCGATCCGTCGGCGCAGCACGGCCCGCTCGGCCGCCGTCCACGCGGTGGACGCCAGCAGGTAGACCCCGGCGGCCAGCGGCACGAACGCCGCCACCGCGACCGAGCCGAACGGCAGCAGCCGCAGCGGGCCCTCCGTCTGCCGGGACGACCACCACGCCACGGCCGCCAGCAGCGCGAACAGCCCGAGGAACACCAGCGACTGCGGCGCGAGGAGCCCGGAGGCCCCGATCACGCCGATCCAGTTCTGCCCTAGCGGCGTGCCGAGCAGGGTGTGCGCGAGCACCAGGTTCTGGTGCCCGTTGACAGTGGCGGACACGAACAGCCGGTACATGACGGCGAACACCGGCAGCTGGGCCAGGGCCGGGCCGATCCCGGCGAACGGCGACACGCCCTCCCGGGTGTACAGCGCGCCCAGCTCGCGCCGCAGGCGCATCGGATCGCGGCCGTGCCTCGTCCGCAGCGCCTCGATCTTCGGAAGCAGCCGCGCGCGGTCCCGCGCCGCGCGCGCCTGCGCGACGGCCAGCGGCACGAGCAGGGCCCGGACCGCAACGGTCACCAGGGCGATCGCCGCCGCCGCGGACGGCCCGTCGCCCAGCGGGCTGAGCGCGTCCGCCAGCGCGGCCACCAGATCATGGGCGAGCGACACCGGAACATCGACAACAGACATGAGTGAAAGCCCCTTCGGACGTCGGAGATCAGCGGATCGCGGTCGCGATCCCCGCTCCGGGGGCTCTGGGACGCGGCCGCCCCGCCGCGTCCGGGTCGCGCTGCGGCAGGAAGGCCGTGCGGAGGGTCCGTTCGCGCAGCGTCGTGCGGACCCGCGCCGGCGACGCGCGGTGCTCGGTCCGCACGGCGGCGGCCGCCGCCACGGCCGTGATCAGCCCGGCCAGCGCCAACGCCAGCGCCGCGCCCTGCCCGCCGTCGACGCTCACCAGCGCGGACAGCAGCGTCAGGACCGGCGCCCACATCCACGCGAACCCGTGCACGGCCGACCCTTCCAGCGAACGAACCCGCCCATACCGACGCGGCACGCTCCCGGAGGGTTCCCGGGCCCGCGCCCCGGCGCGCCAACGCGCCGCCGACGGACGTGCGCTAGCCCAGGTACAGCCAGGTCAGGGCGGTGAGCACGGACAGGGAGGCGCCCTTCACCAGCAGCGGCAGGCGGAGCGCGACGACGGCGGCGCGATCGGGCGACCGGGAGAGGTAGGCGAGGACGGCGCTGGCGGCGCGGCCCGCGCCGAAGGCGGCGCCGGCCAGGAGCGTCGCCGCGGGGCCCTGCTGGCTGAGGAGCAGCCCGAGGGCCAGGACGTACGGGGTGGTGGCCGGAACGTAGGTGCGCACGCCCGTGCCCAGCTCGAAGCCGAACTGAAGGGCGCCCGCCCGCGGGCGGTTCATGAGCACGTCCTGAGGGATCTGGCGGGCGTTCTGCGGCAGCCGCAGCGCCACCACGCCGAAATCGCGGGCGGCTCCGAGGGCCGCCACCGCCACGATCGCCCCCGTCCGCACGGCGGGCGGCAGCGGCGCCGCCAGACCGGACAGCAGCCACACCGCGCCCGCGGTGAGCGTCCCGCCGAGCAGCAGCCCGAGGGTGAAAACGGCCAGGACCTCGCCCTGCCGTACCGAACCCCGCCAACCTGGCGAGAACAGCGCCGATTCGCTGTTGCGTGTTCAAACCGAGCCCGACAATGCGTACCCGGCCAGCGCCCCCACCGACGCCCAGCACAGGACGGTCGCGTCCCTCGCCGCCGCGGCCACCGCGAGCAGCGCCGGCGCGGCCACCGGGAGCAGCGGCTCGGTCAGCGCGCGGCGCAGCCGCCCGGCGGCGCGCGGGCCGGGCGCGGCCGCCCTCATTTCTTGCCTCCGCCGAACACGTCCGGGGCGATGTCGATGTCCATGTCGGGAACGGGGACGTGCTGCGGGGACAGGGCGGTGCGGCAGGACACCGCCTTACGGCAGATGGTCTTGTACCAATTGCCGCGCTTGGACTTCTTCCAGCCGTCGTGGCAGCGCCAGGTGACACCGCGGGTGCATTTGCCGCACTTGCCGGCGTACGCCCACAGCCAGGCGTCGTAGCCGCCGCTGCGGCATTGGTTGGGACGCAGCTTGTACTTGCCCGGGTGGGACGCGCCCGACTTGTGGAACCCCTTGTGCTTGCCGCTGGTGCGACAGCAGTCCGAGCACACCAGGCTCGGTCCGCACCCGGGGGAGCAGTTGTGGTCGCGCGCATACGAGGGGCAGCGCGGATAGACGTCGTAGTTCCCCGTCAGGCGGAACCCCGCGGCCAGGGCCTGCCGCGCGGGCGGGAACACGCCGAGCAGGTTCAGCCCGGCGGTCGCCCCGGCGGCGGCCAGCCCCGCCAGCAGCCCGCGCCGTCCGATCCGCGG
>NZ_BCQU01000103.1:0-23358 GCF_001552235.1 Actinomadura rubrobrunea NBRC 15275
CCAGCAGCGCCGCGGCGACCGCGCCGCGCAGCGCTCTCGCCCTGCCGCGCGCCCGCGGGCGCGCCGGTCCGCCCCGAGTTCGCCGTCCAGGACCGCGGCGGGCGCGTGCGCCCTGGTCGCCGCGGCCGTCCTTCGCCCTCTCGCTCACCGAACCTCCCGACTGCTCCCCGCGTGCGGGCGCTTCGTCGGTCACCGCATCGCGCGAGACTCGTGGCCCACTCAAGCACCGCCGACTACGCGGTGTCGAGATCCGCTTCCCGACCGATACAAAAGTGATTCCTGACACAAAATCCAATTAAGGTGAAAGGTGTGAATATGTCGCGAAGTGGGTAAAGACCTTTGTTTTCGCGCGCCCGTCTCACCGGCTCGGCCCGCGGCACGCGCCCCGGCGCAGCAGCCTCGAACACACGCCTCACCAGGGCGAACGTAGGGATCTCCGCCTTGCCCCTCCGCGTCGGCGGCGCACCCCCCGGTCGCCGAACTGCGCCCTCAGGCACATGCCGCGGGTTCTTCTGGTCGAAGTGACCGACAAGGGTGGCGGCTCCGAACGCGTGCCACATGTCCGCGACGCCGCGCTGGACTCCGACATCGACGGCCGGGGTCTGAAAACGTGGACGCCCTCGCACGGCGATGGGGCCACTACACAGACACCGCGGGGCGGACCGTCTGGTTCGAAGTGGAGCACTAGGGAACGTCCCGGCGGCGCCGCAGACCGCCACACGGCCGAGTCACCGCGACTCTTCCCTCCCCGAAGACTCCGCGCGCCGGGCGCATGGCACCCCTGTACGGCTCGGTCGTGTGGCCGCGAGCGCATACGACCGCGCTCTGAAGGCTCGGCGGCGCGGAGCCCGTCGGAAACATCGCCCCCTCGCGGGGCGTCTTATGCTGCGGACAATTCTCGAGGTGCGAGCGGCGATATGCGACTCGCGGGCGTTCCTCAGCAGGGCGTGATCATTTTCGCCGAACGTTTCGGAATGGCTGTTGATCACTCGTGGGGCTTCGGGAAAGGGATCGCGTTCCCGAGGAGTGAGTCAGGAGACGCAGGAAATCCGGCATCCGGGTCGTAGACATAGCCCGCGTAGGTCTTCTTCTTCACCGTCGTGCGGATGGGATGGAAGCAGTGCGGCGGCAACGCGCACAGTCCCGTGCTCACCACGCCTTCGTAGACCGGCACGGACACCGCCAGTGCGACGTCCCGGTCGGTCCGCTCGTCGAGCAATTGGCGCAGCGGCCGGGCGTCGAGCAGGCGACTGGCCACGATCGGCGCGTCCCCGGCCGGGCCGAACGACGCGTCCGGTCCGAGGACGAGCGTGCCGTGGTGGATCGCCATCCGCACGCGCAGTCGGCGGCCCCGGCCGCGCGAGCCGTTCACCTCGCCGAGGAACCGCTCCAGGGCGAGCGGGAAGCGGCCGACGACGTGGGCGAGGTCGATGCCGTCGGGCAGCACGGCGAGCTCGCCGTCGCCGGCGCACTGCCGGTACCAGTCGCGGCGGTTCAACCGCGTGGCCGCGGCGGCCCGCTCCATCGCCGCGCACAGATCCCTCTGCACCTCGAGCTGCCCGGACGCGGGACGGGAGCTGTAGCCCTGCACGTCGATCGCGAGGACGAGTCGGGACACCAGCCGGGTCTCGTCGTCCGCTGCGTCGTCGGCAGGGAATCGGGAGACCTCATCGGGCAGTTCGTCGGGGCTCACCGGTCGCAGCGTCGGTGTCGTCCAAGTCAGCGGCATGCCATTCCCCACAGAGGTAGCGACGCGCCTTGAATAACCAAGGGCCGACGCCGACATTTTGACACGAGAATGCGGATTGAGTAAAGCAAATGTCTTGACAGCCAGGAAACAGCGTGCTATGAATCAGCCCGCTTTCTCGCGCGGCGATCGGATGCGAATCGCTTCATGGCCGGGCGCAACATGGCACCGTGTAATACGTCACTTATGGCACGGGCCGTTCGCCCGAATGGGGAAGGCGCGGAGACGTTGCGGGACCCGACCTCCCCGCGGTGTCTCCGCGCCTTCCGTCTCGGCGCGCGGCCCGGGCGCATCCGCCCCGGGCGCGGCGTGTTCTTCGTGGGCCGGCCGCCCGTCCGTCGCGGGGTCGTCCCGCTCCGGGCCGGCGGCTCAGCCGGTGATCTTTTCGCCTCGGGGCGAGACGACCCACCAGGCGTTCCGGGCGCCCTGCCCGTTGGCGTCGCCCGGCCGCCGGTCCCCGGCGAAGTAGTACATGGGGCGGCCGTTGATGGTCAGCTGGCACGAGCCGTCCTTGCGCTCGATGAAGCCGATCCGGCTGCGCTCGACGCCCTCCGTCTTGAGCTTCTTCCAGTTGGTGAACTTCACGATCGGCCAGGTCTTGGCGCACTGGCCGTCGCAGTTGGAGACCCTCGGCCGGTCCCCGTCGAAGCGGTACATCACGCGGCCCTCGCCGTCGGTGACGATCATGCCGAGGCGCGGGTGCTGCCGGACCTTGACGACCGTCCACCCTGCCCAGCGGTTCCGGCCGCCGCCGTTCCCGTCGCCGTCGTCCTGCTCCTGCTGCTCTCCCCCCGCCTTCTTGCCGTCGGGGGCCGCAGCGAACCAGGAGCCGCCGACCCCCTGCCCCTTGACGTCGCCGGGGCCGTCGTCCTCGGCGTACCGGTACAACGGCCAGCCGCCGAGCGTGACCTGCCACAGGCCGTCGGGCCGCTTGGTCTTGCCGATCAGGTTCCGGTCGACCCCGTCGACCTGGATCCGGCCCTTGGGCGCCGTCACCGGCGGCCAGGTGTTGGCGCACGAGTCCAGACAGGTGGAGGCGGGCGGCCGGGCGGTGTCCTTGTCGAACCGGTACAGCGTGCGCCCTTCCGCGTCCGTCACGACCTTGCCGAGACGGGCCGCCTCGGCGACCCGCAAGACGGTCGGCGCGGCGCTCTGGGACGGCGCGGCCGAGGGATCCTGCCGCGCCGGGTCGGGCACCGCCTGCGGCGCGCCCACACCGACGTTCGCCTGCTGCCCCGGGGGCACCTTGCCGCACCCGGTGAGAAGCATCCCGGACGCCGCGACGACCGCGGCGGGAATCGCCCAGCGGGGGATGTGCATGTCTGGTCCTCCGTATCGGTGAGGGCGCCGGCGCGGGCCGACGGACCCGAGGTCGCGCTGTGAGACTGGGCGGCCGCGAAGCGTTCTCCCGGCGAGCAGTACGCGGACGCGCCTCGGCCCGGTTCACCTCGGACGGCGCTGCTCCGGCGCGACTTCGCGGGACGGCGGAACAGGTCGGCGTTCGGATCCGTCGCATTGCCGGGGGGGCCACCGGAAGACGCCGGGCCGGAATCGATGCGAGGTGACGCGGTGACCAGGGCCGGACCACCTGAGCGTCCGAACGAGCTGTCGGCTCGTGTGCCGGATCCGGCCGCCGCCGAACCGGCGCCGGGCGGGTTCGAGAAGGCTCCGGCGCCCGCCCCGCCGAGGGAACGTCCGCAGGCGGCGGGCCCGGCATGGATCGTGGTGCCCGCGCGGGCCGTCGCGTTGCTGATCGCCGTCCCGTTGCGGCTGCTCTATGAGGCCGTGGCGCTCGTCGTGCGCGGGTTGCGGCACGGCCTCGCCGGGGCGGCACTGTGGGTCGGACGGCTGTTCGCGGCGCTCTGGCACGGGATCGTCGGGGCGGTGCGGTGGCTCGGGCGGCTGATCGCAGCGATCGGTCGCGGGGTGTGGCGCGGCGTCACCGAGGTGGCGCGGTGGGTCGGGTTGCTGCTCGCGCTGATCGGGCGGGGGCTGTACGCGGTGCTGCGCGGGCTGGGCCTGCTGCTCGTCCTGCTGGTCGTGCGGCCCGCGCAGTGGATCTACGCCACGCTGCTGGCGCCGGTCGGGCGCGCGCTGTGGTGGCTGCTGGAACGGGTGGTCGTCTGGCCGGTGCTGATGGCCGTCCGCGCCCTGGTGTGGCTCGCCAACGCGCTCATCGTGGCGCCCGCCGTTCTGCTGTGGCGGTACGTGCTGCTGCCGACGCTGGCCGGGCTGGCGTGGCTGCTGCGCCAGACGGGCGCGGCGCTGCTGTGGGCCTGGCGAGCGACCGGACGCGCGCTCGCCTGGCTGGGACGCGTCCTCATCCTCATCCCCGCGCAGGCGTTGTGGCGGTACGTGCTGCTGCCGCCGTTGATCGGGTTGGGATGGCTGCTGCGCCAGACGGGCGCGGCGCTGCTGTGGGCCTGGCGAGCGACCGGACGCGCGCTCGCCTGGCTGGGACGCGTCCTCATCTTCATCCCGGCGCGGGCTTTGTGGCGGTACGCGCTGCGTCCCGTCTGGCTCGGCGTCGCCTGGAGCTGGCGCCTGGCCGGGCGCGGGCTGCGCCTGTTGTGGCGGTACCTGGTGGTGGCGCCGGCCCGCTGGACCGGACGCCACGTCCTGCGCCCGGCTGGGACGGCGGTGGGTGCGGTGTGGCGGGTCGGCGTCCGCACCCCCGCCCGATGGGTGCACCGCGCCGCGCTGTCCCCCATCCGGCAGACCGGCCGCGACGTCCGTCTGACGATCCGCCGCGTGCTCCGCGGCGGCTGACCGCGGGGACCGGGGGCCGCCCCCGGGGGGCACGGCTGAAAGAATCGGCCGCACGATGTATCGACTGCTGTTCTCACTGGTCATCAGCCGCATCCCGGCCGAGACCGCCCACCATCTGACCCTGCGGGCGCTGCGCGCCGTCCAGGCGGTGCCCGGCGCGGTGCCGGCGCTGCGGCGGGCGCTGGCGCCGCGCGACCCCGCGCTCGCCGTCCGGGCGTTCGGGCTGGAGTTCCCCGGGCCGCTCGGGCTGGCCGCCGGGTTCGACAAGGACGCGGTGGCGTACGAGGCGCTGGGCGCGTTCGGCTTCGGCCACGTCGAGGTCGGGACGGTGACGGGCCGGCCGCAGCCCGGCAACCCGCGGCCCCGGCTGTTCCGGCTGCCCGCCGACCGGGCGGTCATCAACCGGATGGGCTTCAACAACGCCGGGTCGGAGGCGGCCGCGCGGCGGCTGCGCGGGCGGCGGCCCGGCACGATCGTCGGGGTCAACATCGGCAAGACCAAGGCCGTCCCGGAGGACGAGGCCGTCGCCGACTACGTGGCCAGCGCCGAACGGCTCGCCCCGCACGCCGACTACATGGTCGTCAACGTCAGCTCGCCGAACACCCCCGGGCTGCGCGCCCTGCAGGCCGTGGAGCGCCTGCGGCCGCTGCTGACGGCGGTGCGCGAGGCCGCCGACCGGGCCGCCGGGCGGCGCGTCCCGCTGCTGGTGAAGATCGCGCCCGATCTGGCCGACGAGGACGTCGACGCGGTCGCCGACCTCGCCCTCGACCTGGACCTGGACGGCATCATCGCCACCAACACCACCGTCGCGCGCGACGGCCTGACCAGCCCAGCCGAGCTGACCAAGGAGACCGGCGGGCTGTCGGGCGCCCCGCTCAAGACGCGTTCGCTGGAGGTGCTGCGGCGGCTGCGCGACCGCACCGGCGGACGGCTCGTGCTGGTGTCGGTCGGCGGGGTGGAGAACGCCGACGACGTGTGGGAGCGCATCCGCGCGGGCGCGACGCTCGTCCAGGCCTACACCGGGATGATCTACGGCGGCCCGCTGTGGGCGTACCGCGTGCACCGCTCGCTGTCGCGCCGGCTGCGCGGCAGCGCCTTCGCCACCCTCCGCGACGCGGCCGCGCGCCCCGACGGCGACGCGGCCTGACCGCCGCCCGGACGCCTCCGCCTGATCGGCTCCGACGCCGCAGGCGTCCGGCGCCGTCCGCGCGGGCGGCTTTGCCATACCGGGGCCGCGTGCTGGCGCTGCGCTGACCTGATCGGCGGGACCGTGCAGGTATGTCGCTGGTGACGCGCGCGCGGGACGCCGTGGCGGCGCGGATCGCCCTCGCCCTGGTCATCACGCTGCCCGCGGTGGTGCTGCGGCTGGCGGGCGTCCATCCGCCGCCGGTGCCGAGCATGATCGTGTTCGGTGCCGGGGTGCTGGGGGCGGCGGTGCTGCTGCTGTGGGCCTCCGAGACGGCGCGCCTGGACCTGTCGGGCGCGCTCGCGCTGGCGCTGCTGGCGCTGATCGCCGTGCTGCCCGAGTACGCGGTCGACCTGTACTACGCGTACGCGGCGGGCAGCCGTCCCGAATACGCCGCCTACGCGGCGGCCAACATGACGGGCGCGAACCGGCTGCTCGTCGGTGTGGGCTGGACGCTGGTGGCGCTGGTGTTCGCGCTGGCGGTGCGGCGAAGGCGCGAGGCCGGGCGTCACCGCCGCATCGGCGTGATCCAGCCGCCGTCGCCGCGGCGCGACGTGCGCTTGGGCGGGCACCACCGCATCGAGCTGGGGTTCCTGGCCGTCGCGGCGGTCCTCGCGTTCATCCCCGCGCTGACCGGGGAGATCGGCTGGTACGTGTCGGTGCTGCTGATCGTCGTCTTCGTCGCCTACATGGCGCGGATCGGACGCAGCGGCGCCGATGACGTGGAGAACCTGGTGGGCGTGCCCGCGCGGCTGGCCGAACTCCCCCGCCTGCGGCGCCGCCAGGTCACCTGGCTGGGCTTCGCGCTCGGCGCGCTGGCGGTGTTCTGCTCCGCCGAGCCGTTCGCCGAGTCCCTGGTCGACGCCGGGACCGTGCTGGGCGTCGACCGGTTCCTGCTCGTGCAGTGGCTGGCGCCGCTGACCTCGGAGGCGCCCGAGCTGATCGTCGCGTGCGTGTTCGCGTGGCGGCTGCGCGACGGCGACGCGATCGGCGTCCTGCTGTCCAGCAAGGTCAACCAGTGGACGCTGCTGATCGGCTCGCTGCCGCTGGCCTACCGCGCCGGGGGCGGCGCCTGGTCGCTGCCGCTGGACGCGCGGCAGATCGAAGAGGTGCTGCTGACCGCCGCGCAGACCGTGCTGGGCCTGGCGATGCTCGTCGGCCTGTACTTCCGGCGGGCCGAGGCCGCGCTGCTGTTCGTGCTGTTCGCCGTGCAGTTCGTATTCCCCGGCACGCAGATCCGCCTGGTGCTGTCGGGCGTCTACCTGGCCATCGGCTTCTCGCTGCTGATCGCGCGCAACCGCGACCTGGGGCAGTGCCTGCGCGCGGCCGTCCCGTCCCTCGACCGGCCGCGCTCCCCCGTCCGCTGACGCCCGCCCGCGTTCGGGCGGGCGCCGGTCACGCCGGGGAGACGACCTCGAAGAAGCCGTCGGCGATCAGTTCGGGCAGGACGGCGGCCGCGTGGGCCCGCACCCGCGCCGCGTCCTGATCGGTGAGCTGGGCGATCGCGTCGAGCAGCGGTCCGAGCGGCAGGGTGCCGTCGCAGACGCCGGCCAGGCCCGCCTCCACCGTGCCGACGCCCGCGGCGCGCCGGAGCCGCCCGGTCTGCCGCAGGACGATCCGTTCCGGGTCCTCGGCGCCGGGCGGGCCGATCTGCTCCTGGACGACTCCGAGGGCCGTGCGCAGCACCGCCCCGTCGTGTCCACAGGCTGTGGAGAACTCGCGGGCGGCGGCGAGGCCGTCCAGGATCCCGTCCACGTAGCCGCCCACGGGCTCCTGGACGGCGTGCCGCAGCTCCTCGACGCGCACGACGGGCCGGTCCCGTCCGGCGTTGCGCAGGGTGATCCAGCCGAAGCCGACGCCCGTGACCCGCCGCCGTTCGAAGTGGTCGAGCCAGGCGTCGTAGCGGGCCGTGTATTCGGGGGTGCCCACCTCGCAGGAGTCGCGCAGCCACAGTTCGGCGTACTCGGCCGGGTCCTGGACGTCCCGCTGCACGACCCACGCGTCGCAGCCGGAGGCCTCCACCCACGCGCCGACGCGTTCCTCCCAGGGCGTCCCCTCGATGTGCAGCCAGTTGGCGAGCAGCTGGCAGCGTCCGTCCTCGGCCAGCACTCCCGGGACCTCGGTGACCAGGCGGCGGCAGAACTCGTCGCCCGGCAGCCCGGACTCGCGGTAGGTGAAGCGGGGCCCCGCGTCCGGCGCGATCACGAACGGCGGGTTCGACACCACCAGGTCGAACCGGCGCCCCCGGACGGGCTCCAGCAGCGGGCCGTGCAGCAGCTCCACGCCGTCCAGGCCCGACAGGGCGAAGCTCAGCGCGGCCAGCCGCAGCGCCCGCGGGTTGACGTCCGTGGCGGTGATCGCGCGGGGCGCCGGACGGACCGCGGCGTCGGCGAGGTGCAGCGCCTGCACGCCGCATCCGGTGCCGAGGTCGAGCGCGTCGCCCACCGCCCGGTCGGTGATCAGACGGGCCAGGCCGGCGGAGGCGCCGCCGGTGCCCACCACGTGATCAGGCTTCGGCGTCGCGCCGCCGCCCGGCCGGACCTTCAGGTCCGACACGGCGTACCCGACGTGCCCGTGGCCGCTCACCGACTCCACGGGCTCCACCCGCAGCAGCGCGCGGACCTCCCCGCCGGAACGCTCGGCAAGCCCGGCGGCGACCAGGTCGTCCGCCAGCGGGGAACGGTCCGGCACCGGGACCTGCAGCCAGAACAGCCGGACCAGGGTCTCCAGCGGCGATCCTCCGGCGGTGGCGCGCAACGCGGGCACGATCTCGTCGCGGGCCAGCGCGCCGCCCGCGACGGGGCCGAGCAGCTCCCGGACGGCGGCGACGGTGTACGGCGCCCGGTCGAAGGCGGCGCGGACGCGGTTCAACGAAGCAGTGGGCTGATCGAACACTCGCCCCATCCTGCCCGTTCCACGGCGCCGGTCGCCGCGGGAGGCCCCGTCAACGCGCAAACCCGGCCGGCTGGGAACCCAGACCTGCACCTGGTGGGCGGGGACGACGACGAATCGGCGGGGGTCCGCCGATCACTGCGTCAACCTGTGGGAGGCCGGGACGCCTGGCCACCGGTTCACAGCAGGAAATCCTCGATGCCCTTGGCGAGGGCCTCGGCGATGCGCTGGCGGAACGCGGCGTCGGACAGCTTGGCCGCGTCGTCCTTGTTGCGCATGTTGCCGCACTCGATGAACACCTTGGGCACCTTCGACAGGTTCAGCCCGCCGAGGTCGTCGCGCGAGTCCAGGCCGTCCTTGCCGATGTAGGTGGAATAGGCGATGCCGGTTCCGGCGTGGTAGGCGTCGCGGATGGCCTTGCCGAGCCGCCGGGACTCGGGCACCATTCCGCCGCCCTGCCCCTTGACCGACCGCGGCTGGATCACGTGGAACCCGTGCGCGGAGGCCCCCGCCCCGTCCGCGTGCACGGACAACGCCGCGTCGGCCTCGGCGCGGTTGCCGATGGCGGCGCGTTCGTCGATGCACGGCCCGACCCCGGTGTCGTTGGAGCGGGTCAGCACCACCTTGGCGCCCTCGGCCCGCAGGATCTTCGCCAGCCGCTTCGACACGTCCCAGGTGAAGGCGTGCTCCGGGTACCCGGCGTTGGTGCTGGTGCCGACGGTGTCGCACGCCTTGCGGCCGTTGCCGATGGAGACCAGCCTGTTGATCGCCGTCGGGTGCTTCGCGTTGCCGCCGTTGTGCCCGGGGTCGATCACCACGACCCGGCCGCGCAGCGGCGCCGGGCCGGGCTTCGCCGGAGGCGACGCGCTCGCGGTCGCGGCGCCGCCGCCCGCCAGGGGCGGCCGGACCGGGTCGGACGACGCGGACGAGCCGCCGTCCGTGCCGCACGCGGTCAGCCCGGCCAGACACAGCGCGAGACCGGCGGCCGCGCGTCGATGGGTGAGCAACGACTGTCTCCTGGGGGTGCGCCCGTCGCTGACCCTGCCAGTCTGCACGCGTGCGTCCGTTCGTCAAACGCCGACGCAGCCGCGGCGCCGCGCTCCCCCGTGCGCGGCCGCGGCTGCGTTCCCCGATCCGCCCGATCGGTCAGCGAAGCGCGTTCTCCTTGCCGAGGAGCGCGGCGAGAGCACGGGCCTCGTCCGCGTCCAGGCCCAGCACCACGCGGGGACGCCCCCACGGGTGGTCGATCGAGTGGGCCACATAGCTGGCGACGGACTCCGACGCCTGGTCGGCCATGCCTCGCGCGTGCCGCCACTGCGCCCACGCGCGTTCGAGCTCGCTCGCCGCGCGCTGCGCGCACGACACCATCTCCGGATCACGCACGGTGTGAACCCCCCTGGGTGAACATGATCCTTCCCCGTGTCCCCTCGGCGGGACCCTCTCCCGGACGGGCGCCCGCCTGGACGGCGGTTCCCCCGACCCGTCGAATGTGTCACCCATTAACCCTTCCGCGACGCCCGTCGACCGCGTGATTACGGCAGGCTTTCCCGTCGCATTAGCAACGCGTAGCGAAGCCATGGCCTGCCGGACACGCGCGGCCCGGCGCCGCAGCTGGGGACGCCCCGTCAGACCCCCTTCGGGGCGGGACCCGTCGTCGAGCGGACCACCAGATGGGGGACGACCAGGTTCTGCCGCGCCACCCGGGTCGGGTCCTCGATCCGGGCGGTGAGCAGCTCGGCCGCCACCCGGCCCATGTCGCGGCGCGGCTGGTCCACGCTGGTCAGCGAGATGTGCCGGATCGCGGCCAGGTGCGTGTTGTCGTAGCCCACGATCGAGACCTGCTCGGGCACCGGCAGGCGCAGCTCGTCGGCGGCCGACAGCACGCCGGTCGCCACCAGGTCGTTCGGCGCGAAGATCGCCGTCGGCCGCGGAACGCGCGACAGCAGCGCGCGGGCGGCGAGGTAGCCGCCCTCCTCGGTGAAGTCGCCCGGCTCCACCATGATGTGGTCGGCGAGCCCGTGCCGCCGCATCGCCTTCTCGTACCCGGAGCGGCGGTAGCGGGCGGTGGTGGACCGCGCGCCCTCGATGTGCGCGATGCGCCGGTGGCCGAGCTCCACCAGGTGGTCGACGGCCAGGCTGGCGCCGAGCTCGTCGTCGTCCACCACGATGTCCACGCCGCTGACGTCGCGTTCGCCGACGACCACCACGGGGACGCTGGCGGCGGCCTCCTTCAGCGAGTCGGGCACGACGCTGAGCAGCACCAGGCCGTCCACCCGCATCTCGAGGAACGCCTCGACCGCCTCGGCCTCGAACATCGGGTCCCAGCGGCCGCTGCCGACCAGCATGCGCAGGCCCTCGCCGTGCAGGGTCTCCTGGAGCCCGTCGAGGAACTCGGCGAAGAACGGGTTGTGCAGGTCGGCGACGATGGCGCCGATCAGCCTGGTGCGGCCCTCCACCAGGCTGCGTGCCACGGCGTTGGGCCGGTAGCCCAGCTCGCGCGCCGCCTGCAGCACGGCCTGCCGGCGCCGTTCGCTGACGTGCGGCGACCCGCGCATGACCAGCGACACCAGCGACTTGGACACGCCCGCGCGCTCGGCCACGTTGCGGATGGTGGGCTTGGGCGCGTTCGGGCCGGGCGGCACCGGCCGTCCCCCCGTCCGGCCTCCTGCGCGGCCCTCTCGGGCGTCGGCGGACGAGCCGCCGCCCCGCGGCGGCGGCACCTGGCCGTCCTGCCGCGGCGATTCGCCGCTGCGCGGCGCCGAAGACTCGCCGGACCGCGGCGCCGACCTCTCGTTACGCGGGGCCTTTCCTTCACCAGCTGACATGGCACTCCGTCCAGGGGGCCTGCAGGTCCTGCCGCCGTGGCGCCCCAGAGCCCGCGCACGGGGGTCGGTGCGCCTTCCTCACTCGGGGAGGAGAAGCCATGATGCCTCGACTTCGCCCGATATCGTCGCAACAATGAGTAACGGGCTGCCGTCAATGGCAGTTCAGGGCTGTGGTGTTTCGGATCACATCGCCACGTCCGCCCAGGCTGGCGCCGTCGAACCGCACCGGACCCCCCGTCGCACTCGGATACGCTTCCCGGGTGGCAGAACACGCGGTGACCGACGAGCAGGCGCGCACGGAGCGCCCCCGGCGCAGCCGGCGCAGGCTGAGCGTCGACGAGCGCCGTGAGGAGCTCATCGAGGCGGCGCTCGGGCTGTTCAGCACGCGGCCTCCCGAGGACGTGTCGATCGACGACGTCGCGGCGGCCGCCGGCGCCTCGCGGGCGCTGGTCTACCACTACTTCGGCGGCAAGCAGGAGCTGTACCTCGCGGCGCTCACCAGCGCGGCGCGCCAGCTGTCGGACCTGCTCGAACCGCCCACCGAGGGCAAGCCGCTGGACCGGCTGCGGATCTCCCTGGAACGTTACTTCGACTTCGCGGAGAGCCACGCGGCGGGCTTCACGGCGCTGCTGCGCGGCGGCCCGGCCGACCGCTCCGGCGAGGTCGGCGAGATCGTCGACAACGTCCGCCAGCTGCTGCTCGGCCGCATCCTGCACACCGTGGGCATCGCCGACCCCGGGCCGGTGCTGCGCATCACCCTGCGCTCCTGGATGGCCGCGGTCGAGACGGCCGGGCTGGACTGGCTGGAGAACCGCGACATCCCGCGCGCCGACCTGGAGCGCCTGCTCGTGGACCACCTGGTCGTCATGCTGCGCGCCGCGGGACGGCACGACCCGGTGACCGCCGAACTGTTCGACCGCCTGTCCCAGGAAGAACTCGGCCCGGACCACTGACCCGCCCTCAGGCCCGCCAGACGCGAACCACGAACGGCACGACGCACCGAACATCCGTCCGCACCCGCTGCCCGGACCGGTGATCACGCCCCGCGGCGAGCCGACAACCGGCCTCGACACGGCGGACGCGCGACCAGGCAGGCGGCCCCAGGGCATGCGCCCTCGGCGCAGCCCGATCAGCGGGCCGTCCGTTACGGCGCGCGGGCAAACCCGCGTCCACCTGAAACCCCCTTGGCGACCGAGACCGACGTGAAGCCTGACGCGGCTCGATCAGCGGGCTGCCGATCTTCGACGGCGCACGCGGGCCGACCCGCCAGGCACCCGCCCTCGGCGCTTGAGGCGGGCAGGAAGCGCCCGTGGCGCAGCAGGTCGGCGAGCGACCGGTCCTCGCGGCAGACGTGCGCGGCCTGGCGGTCGCCAGGGCGATCACGTCGCCCCGAGGCGCTCGGGAACCGCTCCTGACGCAGCAGGACGAGCTGCGCGTCCGAGCCGTCCCCGATGCGGCCCGATGAGCGGGCTGCCGGTCCTCGACGTGCCCGCGGGCGAGCCTGCGGCTGCCCGTCCCCCCATGGCGCCCGAGGTGGGCGCGCGTCTCGGTGACGCGGTATGGCGCGGCCTGACGCTCGGTGAGGCGCCATGCCGCCAAGGTGAGTTGGCCCAGGACCACGTCGTCCGTGGTCCTGGGCCTCGTCCAGGGGGCCCCTGAACAGCCGAACCGCCGTTCAGCGGCCTCCTGGCCGCCCCCCACTGCTGTGCTGTGTGCGTTTCGGCGGATGTCGCCGGCCACGTGGTGCCGGCCACGGGGAGCGGCTCCCCGAGCCGCGGTCAGCCGCGGCGACGGCGAGGAACGTACCCTCGCGTCCTCGGCTCACCGTCTCCGCTGCGGAGACGACCCCGTTCCCCTGCTCGACCGCTACCGCCGCGGGAGATGTCCTCCCCCACCCCCGGCGACGGCCGACGCGGGGCCCGCCGATCGGAGTGCGCTACTCCGACCGCTGCTGCGGGATTCCCGCCAGCAGCGCCCGCACCTCAGCCTCGCGGTAGCGCCGGTGTCCCCCCAGGGTGCGGATGGAGGTCAACTTTCCGGCCTTCGCCCACCGCGTGACGGTCTTGGGGTCGACGCGGAACATCGTCGCCACCTCTGCCGGCGTCAGCAGGGGCTCGGCCTCTGGCGTACGTGCTGACATGTGTGCGGCCTCTCCTCCGTGGACCGATGACAGCGATCCTGCGATTGATCTCGCGGTCACTGATGTCCCCTATGGCCCGAAAGAGCCACTATGACATCACAACGTGTAACCTTGCCACCACTCAACGCAACAAGCAAGTTCCTGGCCGTAGTTGCATGGGAACATCCCCGCAGAGACGGGTCGCGACGAGCACACGGCGGCAACTGGGTCACGCTGCGTGATTCTAGCGACACGTATAGTCGTATCGCGCGCGGATTCGGGAAATTTGTTCAGTTCGCCGATTCAAGGGCCCGTACGCGGCGCCAGCGGTCCAGGAGGCGCTTGTGCATCGCCACCGCCAGCTCCACCTCGCCGCGCTCCAGGGCCGCCAGCGCCACGGCGGTCTCGGCCACCGACTCGTCGGCCCGCAGCCACCGGTCGTCCAGCAGGTGAACCAGACCGCCATAATCCAGTTCCACCAGGGAACGAGGATGGAACCCCGCCAGCCACCTGCCGAGCTCCTCCAGACGCCCGGCTCCCGGCGCCATCGTGTCGTCGTCCCCGTCGCCGAGACGGGTGCGGACGATCCGCAGCGACTCCTCCACCCGGTGACGGGCACCGGGCATCGCCGTCACATAGATGAGGGTACGCGTCGTCGCCGCCGTGGTCGGTCGACATCCGGCGTGTTCCCCCAGTCCGGCGGCGGATTCCCGCTTACCGGACGTGCCGTCCCCGAGCAGCAGGCACCGCTCGGCGGAGGCGAACGGCACGAACCACGCGGTCGGTATGTGCCACGTGCTGGTCAGGATGTGCGGCCGCAGGGTGCGCCCGGCGTTCTTCCAGCGCTCGAAGTCGCGTTCCAGGCGACCGGTGACCTCGGGCGGCGCGAACATCGGCATCAGGCGGGCGGGCGTCCGCTCCCGGAAGCGCTCGTAGGCCAGCCATGACCGCAGCCGTGTGCCCCAGGGGCAGATGTACAGCGTGTCGCCGGACCGCCGCACATAGGCGTCCTGGCTCTCCAGCTCGGGGGCGAGCCGCGGCGGATCCGCCACCAGGCGCCGCACCGCCTCCCGATGCTCGACGGCGAGGGCGTACGTCCGCTTGGGGCGCCGCCGGGACTCGGCGTAGGCCGTCCACAGCGTCCGCGCGGGCTCGGGGAAGGCGGTCACCGGCTCATATACCCGTAGGTACGCGGCGTACGGAAGCACAACCGCATCGTGACACGAGCCACACCGAACCGCTGGGAGCACCGCGCGGCCGAGATCGGCGCGTTACGCGAATCTGCCGGTGGGGGGCGGCGCCAGGGCCGCTACCGGCCCTAATCTGATCTCAAGACAGAGAGGAGGGCACTACCGTGCCTAATGTCTTCGCACCGCCCCACAAGGGCGCAGAACCCCGTCACGAGCAGGTCGTCTTCTGTCAGGACGAGGCCAGCGGACTGCGCGCCATCATCGCGATCTACTCCACGGCGCTCGGCCCGGCACTGGGCGGCACCCGCTTCTACCCCTACCGCACGGAGGACGAGGCGCTGGCCGACGTGCTCAACCTGTCCCGGGGCATGGCGTACAAGAACGCCCTGGCCGGGCTGGACCACGGCGGCGGCAAGGCGGTGATCATCGGTGATCCCGCCGTCGACAAGTCCGAGGCGCTGCTGCGCGCCTACGGCCGGTTCGTCCAGTCGCTCGGCGGCCGCTACTACACCGCCTGCGACGTCGGCACCTACAGCGAGGACATGGACGTCGTGGCGCGCGAGTCGCGCTTCGTCACGGGCCGGACGGTCGCCAACGGCGGCGCCGGCGACTCGTCCGTCCTGACCGCCTTCGGAGTGTTCCAGGGCATGCGGGCCGCGGCCGAGACCGTGTGGGGCTCCCCCACCCTGCGCGGCAAGCGGGTAGGCGTCGAAGGCGTCGGCAAGGTCGGCCACCGGCTGGTGGAGCACCTGCGCGAGGACGGCGCCGAGGTGGTGATCTGCGACGTCAACGAGCAGGCGGTCGAGCGGGTCCGGGCCCGGCACCCGGAGGTCGAGGTCGTCGACGACAGGGACGCGCTGATCCGCACCGACCTGGACGTGTACGCCCCGTGCGCCCTGGGCGGCTCGCTCGACGACGACACCGTCCCCGTCCTCACCGCCAAGATCGTCTGCGGCGCGGCCAACAACCAGCTGGCCCACGCGGGGATCGAGAAGCGGCTGGCCGACCGCGACGTGCTCTACGCCCCCGACTACGTGGTCAACTCCGGCGGCGTGATCCAGGTCGCCGACGAGATCCGCGGCTTCGATTTCGACCGTGCCAAGGCCCGCGCGTCCGGCATCTACGAGACCACCAAGCGGATCTTCGCCCTGGCGGCCGACGAGGGCGTGCCCCCCGCCGTCGCCGCCGACCGCCTGGCCGAGCGGCGCATGTCCGAGATCGGCCGCCTGCGCGGCATCCTCCTCTGACCCAGCCCCCGACACACACGACATCGGCCTGCCCGGGACGCCCCCGTACCTCCGGGCAGGCCGCTCCTTACCTACGCACCGCGCCGTCCCCAGGCCCGGCCATGCTTCGGCCAGGGTTGCGGTTCGCTGGTGGCGTGTCGGCTTGGATCGGTGAACTCGCAACCACCGGATACACTGGGGTTCGCCGTAAGGGGGCGTGCGCCACGTACTGACGATGTACCGAGCCGGGCGCAAAACGGGTACGGTTGTACCCGTGACTGACGCATGGCTCATCAGGCACCGGTTCGTGTGGCGCGTTGATGGGCCCACATAAGCCCTGACCATCGAGGGGGTCGAGCCAATGGGTCGCGGCCGAGCCAAGGCCAAGCAGGTGAAGGTTGCCCGGCAGCTCAAGTACCGGACCGGCAACACGGACCTCGACCGCCTGAAGAGCGAGCTGGGAGTCTCCGACTCCTCCCCCAGCGACTCCTACGACTACGACGATCTCGCCGAGAAGTACGCCGACTACGCCGACGACTACGGGACCGAGGACCGCAAGGACGGCACCTCCGCCCGCTGATCACGGTACTCGGAGCGAGGAGCAGTATGCCCGCAGCGATGCGGACATACTGCTCTTCGCTATTTCACCGGGGACGCTCCCCGCTCCTGTCGGGCGACGGCGCGTCGGCGGCCGTCCGGCGCCGGGGCCTTCGGCCGTCCGTCACCGGTTGAAGACCCTGTCGATTGAAGGCCCTGTCGGGTGGCGAATTTTTTACCCGGCGTCGTCCTCGGCCAGGGCCTGGCGCACTCCCGGCTCCGGGCGGCCCAGCACGGCCGGGTCGGGACGGACGATCAGCGTGGCCACGGCCTTCAGCATCGCCAGCGGCTCGCGCGCGTAGCCGAACGCCGTCGCGGGAGGGCGGGCGGCCAGACTGTCGTCGCCGACGCCCCACGCGTCCAGGCCGGCAGCCCGGCACAGCGCCACCGCCCGCGGCAGGTGGAAGTTCTGCGTGACCACCGTCACCTTCTCCACCCCGAAGATCCGCTTGGCGCGGACGCAGGAGTCCCAGGTGTCCAGGCCCGCGAAGTCGCGGACGATCCTGCGCTCCGGCACGCCGCGGGCGATCAGGTGGTCGCGCATCACGGTCGGCTCGTCGTAGCCGCGGACCCGGTTGTCCCCCGACACCAGCAGCACCCGCACCTTGCCCCGCCGGTACAGGTCGGCGGCCAGGTCCAGGCGGCGGGCCAGCAGCGTGGTCGGCCGGCCGTCCCGGATGCCCGCGCCCAGCACCAGCGCGACCGGCGCGTCCGGGACGTCCTCGGGCCCGGCGCGGCGGTCGGCGGTCTTCGCGTACGCCCAGGCCAGCGGCGCCAGCACCGTGTAGACCCCGAGGCCGGCCAGGACCGTCAGCGGCGCGGCCCACCGGCGCAGACGCATCCTGATCACGTCGAGTGCGACGACCGCCGCCCGTCCCGGGTTTCCCGCCCGCGGCGGCGGAATCCGACCGCGCACGCCCGCGTCAGGACAGGCGGACGGCGCCGGCGCCCGGCACGATCTCCCCGAGCACCCACGCGGGCACGTCCCGTCCGGCCAGCAGCTCCAGCGCGGCGTCGGCCCGGTCCGGGGCCACGATCGCGACCATGCCGACGCCCAGGTTGAACGTCTTGTCCATCTCGGCGTCCGGGACCTTGCCGTACTCCTGCAGCACCCGGAACACCGGCGGCACCGTCCAGGACGACCGGCTCAGCACCGCGTCGACCGTGCCCGGCAGCGACCGCGCCAGGTTGCCCGCCAGCCCGCCGCCGGTGATGTGCGCGAACGCCCGGACCGCGCCCGACCGGGCCAGCGCCAGGCAGTCCTGGGCGTAGATGCGGGTGGGGGTGAGCAGCTCCTCGCCGAGCGGGCGGCCGAGCTCCGCGGGCACGGCGTCCAGGGTCAGGTCGGTGGTGGCGAGGATGTGCCGCACGAGCGAGTACCCGTTGGCGTGGATGCCGGACGACGCCATGCCCAGCACCACGTCCCCCGGCCGGACCCGGTCGGGTCCGAGCAGCTCGTCGGCCTCGACGACGCCCGTGCCGGCGCCCGCCAGGTCGAACTCGTCCGGCTCCAGCAGTCCGGGGTGCTCGGCGGTCTCGCCGCCGATGAGGGCGCATCCGGCGAGCCGGCACGCGTCGGCGATGCCGCCGACGATGTCGGCGATCCGCTCCGGGACGACCTTGCCGCAGGCGATGTAGTCGGTCATGAACAGCGGCTCGGCCCCGCACACCGCCAGGTCGTCGATGACCATGGCGACCAGGTCGTGCCCGACGGTGTCGTAGACGCCGAGGCGCCGGGCCAGGTCGACCTTGGTGCCGACGCCGTCGGTGGACGTGGCCAGCAGGGGCCTGCGGTACCGGGTCAGCGCCGACGCGTCGAACAGCCCGGCGAACCCGCTGGCGTCGTCCACGACCTCCGGCCGCCGCGACCGCGCCACGCGCGCCTTCATCAGTTCGACGGCCCGTTCCCCGGCCGCGATGTCGACCCCGGCCGCCTCGTACGAGGTGCTCATCTCCCGCTTTCCTCGGTTGTCGCGCTGCACGGTCACGAGCGGGACGGCTCCAGCAGGTGCTTGCCGCGGGCGTCCTCCTCGACCGGGATCGGGTACTCCCCGTCGAAGCAGGCGCGGCACAGCCGTCCCTTGGGCACCTGGGACGCGGCGATCAGCGCGTCCAGCGAGATGTAGCCGAGGCTGTCGGCCCCGATGGAGTCGCGGATCTCCTCGACCGACAGGTTCCCGGCGATCAGCTCGGCGCGGGTGGCGAAGTCGATGCCGTAGAAGCACGGCCAGGCCACCGGCGGGCTGGAGATCCGCACGTGCACTTCGGCGGCGCCCGCGTCGCGCAGCATCGCCACGATCGCGCGCTGGGTGTTGCCGCGGACGATCGAGTCGTCCACCACCACCAGGCGTTTGCCTTCGATGGCCTCGCGCAGCGGGTTCAGCTTCAGCCGGATGCCGAGCTGGCGGATGGTCTGCGACGGCTGGATGAACGTCCGGCCGACGTAGGAGTTCTTCACCAGGCCCTGGCCGTACGGGATGCCGGACGCCTCGGCGTACCCGATCGCGGCCGGCGTGCCCGACTCGGGCGTCGGGATCACCAGGTCGGCGTCGACGGGGTGCTCGCGGGCCAGGCGCCGCCCCACCTCCACCCGGGCGGCGTGCACGCTGCGCCCGGCGATCGTGGTGTCGGGGCGCGCCAGGTACACGTACTCGAACAGGCAGCCCTTGGGCCGCGGCTCGGCGAACCGCTCGGACCGCACGCCCTCGCCGTCGATCGCGACCAGTTCCCCCGGCTCGATCTCGCGCACGAACGCGGCGCCGACGATGTCCAGGGCGGCGGTCTCCGAGGCCACCACCCAGCCGCCGAGCTCCTCCAGACGGCCGAGCACCAGCGGCCGGACGCCCTGGGGGTCGCGCGCGGCGCACAGGGTGTGCTCGTCCATGAACACCAGCGAGTAGGCGCCCCGCGCGTCCGGCAGGACCTGCCGGGCCGCCGCGATCGGGTCGCCCGGCCCGCCGCCCGACTCGCGGGCGGCCGCCTCCATGCGGGTGGCCATGAGCGCCGTCAGCACCTCGGTGTCGGTGGTGGCGGTCAGCACGCCCGGCTCCAGCCGCTTGGCCAGCTCCGGCGTATTGATCAGGTTGCCGTTGTGCGCCAGCGCCAGCCCCCCGGCGTCGGTGGACCGGAACGTCGGCTGGGCGTTCTCCCACGTCGGCGAGCCGGTGGTGGAGTACCGGCAGTGTCCGACGGCCATGTGCCCGCGCAGGGTGTTGAGCACCGACTCGTCGAAGACCTGCGACACCAGGCCCATGTCCTTGAACACCACGATCCGCGTCCCGTCGCTGACCGCGATGCCGGCCGACTCCTGCCCTCGGTGCTGCAGCGCGTACAGTCCGTAGTAGGCGAGCTTGCTCACCTCCGCCTGAGCCGCCGCGTCCGGGCGCACCCAGACTCCGAAGACTCCGCAGGCGTCCCGCGGGGGGCGGTCGAAGGGATCGAGGTCGTGGCTCAGACGTCCATCACCGTGAGGCACCCAGCCAGTCTAGATGCCCCTTTCCCCTGCTCCCATCAGCACAGCTCCCCAACCGCCCCGGAAAGGACCGTTTCACCGGTCAGGCGGGCAGTTGGCCGACAATCTGAGGGTTGAGCAGGTCCCGCACCTTGGCGTACGGCGCGGCGCGCGTCTCGACGGGGCAGTCGCTGCCCTCGCCGTCCGTGATCACCTCGAGGTGGTCGGGGCCCAGGAAGACGGTGATCAAAGGGGGATCCAGCGCCGGGTATCCCCGGTGTCCAGCCATGACGCTGCGTTTGGGGAAGAAGTCCGAGCGGACGGGGTGCTCGTCCGTGCACCCCTCAGGGCCCCAATACGACCACTGGCTCTTGACCGTTGTCCGGCTCCACAGGGTGCTGATGCCCGGCCCGGTGAGCGTCTCCGGCTTGAGGATGTCCTCGGCGGTGTAGGCGCGGCCTGTTTTCAGATCGACGGTGACGGCCCCTCCGGGAAGCTTTCCGTCCAAGCGCAGGCACCTGCCGCTGCTGTCGTCGTACAGCTCGCTGCTGTTGGAGTACTTCACCGAGATCAGCGTCGGGCCGTTGACGCCGATGCTGGCGCGCATGGACACCAGGGCACTAGGTGTGCACGCGACTCTTGATTCTTCGCTAGACGCCTGGGAACGCTGGATCGTCCAGTCGAGCGGGGCGCGCAGCGCCTGGTCCACCCGCTGCCGGACGGCCGGGTCCGCGGGACCGGTGAGCCGCGCGTACTTCGCGCGCACCTCGACCCGCTGCCCGTTGAGCATCTCCCGCTGGTCGACAAGCGCGGCCGCCACGGGACGCGCCGAGGACGTGGCTGTGGGCCGGGCCGATGCCCCGTCCCGCGGGAGGGCCGAGACAACGGCGACGCCTCCTCCCGCCACCAGTGCGACCCCGACCGCGCCCGCCGCAATCACGACACCGGCGCCGACTTTCGCCCCTCCAGCCCCGGCTGCGGCCGTCGCTCCACCGCTCACAGCCGCCCCGCCGGCGCCGCCGCCCGTGGCCGTCCCGCCGGCGCCGCCGGCCGCGGCGGCCTCGCCGGCGGATCCCGCGGCATGGGCGCCTGCGGCGGACGAAGCGTGGCCGGTCGCCGCGGAGGCTCCGGCACCGGACGTACCGCTGGACGCGGCCGTCCCGCCTGCGCTTCCGCTCGAGGCGGCCCCGGACGTCACCGCGCCGCTCGAACCGGCGCCGGACGCGGCCGTCCCGCCTGCGGTCCCGCCGGAGACGGCCGCGCCTCCAGCGCCGCCACCGGATGCGGCCGCACCTCCTGTGGCTCCGCCGGACGCAGCCCCGCCGGACGCGGCCACACCGCCTGCGGAGACCGCGCCGCCTCCGGCGCCGCCGGCGGAGTGCAACAAGGCGGCCAGCGGGAAGAATGACGCCAGCGCGGCGGCCGCGCCCGCCAGGGCTTGGACCGCACGGGTCTCCCAGTCCGGCCCGTACGCCGCAGTGGCGGCCTCCTCAAGTTCCTGGACGAACTCGGCGGCTTCCCCGGGACGCTCCTCGGCGGACTTGGCCATGCCACGAGACAGCAGCGAGCGGACCGCCTCGGGCGCCTCCTCCACCGGAGGCGGCGCGTGCAGGTGGGCCTCCTGCAGCGCCTCGGTGGAGTCGCCGACGAAGGGACGCCGTCCGGTCAGGCACTCGAAGAAGACGCAGGTGGCGGCGTAGACGTCGGTGGCCGGGACGGCCGGTTCACCACGCCACTGCTCCGGCGCCATATAGGCGGGCGTGCCCGACCTGTCGCCCTGACCGGCCAGCACCGCGATGCCAAAGTCGATCAGCTTGCTCAGCCCGTCGGAGCGCACCACGACGTTGGAGGGCTTGTAGTCGCGGTGCACCACCCCGACGCGATGCGCGGCGGCCAACCCGAGCAGCGAGCCCTTCATCACCAGCAGCGCCGCCTCGGGTTCGAGCGTGCCGTGGTGCTCCAACACTTGCTTGAGCGAGACCCCGTCGATGGCCTCCATGACGAGCGCCGCGCCGTACTCGCTCTCCACCAGCCGGTACAGCCTCGCGACATGAGGATCGTCCACCCGGCCGAGCAGCACGGCCTCGCGGCGCAGCAGCTTCTTCTGCTCGGCGTCCGCCCGCACGTACTTGATCGCGACAGGGGTGCCCGACTCCTGGTGCCGGGCCAGCACGACACGGCCCTGAGCCCCCGCGCCCAGCTCACGCAGTTCCTCGAAACCGGCGATACGCCATGCCCCGCTCAACGTTCCTCCTTGTTCCGCCCTCCAAGGGAAACCATTGGGTGTGATGCACGTTCGGCGACACCGGTTGGACCGAGCGTCATAGCCGCTCTTCGGCGTATGGGGCGGGCGCGGGAGCATGGATCGGCGCGTCTGTGGTGCTCCGTCGTGGGGCTGCCCATGGCGCTGTCCCCGACCGCCCCGCGATGAGCGGTTTCGCTGCTCAGGCGGGCAGATGGCGGAGGATCTGCGGGTTCAGCAGGTCCCGCACCTTGGCATAGGGCGCGGTGCGCCTCTCACGGACGCAGTCGCTACCTCCTCTGTCCGTGACCACCTCGATGTGGTCGGACGCCAGGAAAACAGTCAACGACGGGGGAAACTGCGTCGTATATCCCGGGGGCCTGCTGGGGAAGAAGTCGGAGCGGTCCGGGTACCCCTCATCGCATCTCTGCGACCCCCAAACCGCACCCCAAGGCTCTTCCCCCTCGATAAGCGTCGTCCGGCTGAAGAGGGTGCGGATGCCCGACCGGGTAAGCGTCTCCGGCTTGAGGATGTCCTCGGCGGTGTAGGTGCGCCCCGTCTTGAGGTCGACGGTGACAGTCCAGCCGGGGTACCGCCCGTCTGAGGGAGCACAGTGCGTGCTGTAGTTGTTGTATCGCACCGAGAGCAGCGACGGCCCATTGATGCCGATGCGGGCGGTCAAGGACGCCACTGCGTTGCGCGTGCACTGGGAGCTGCCCTGGGGATCGACAATCTGGATCGCCCAGTCCAGCGGGGCGCGCAGCGCCTGATCCACTCGCTGCCGGACGGCCGGGTCCGCGGGACCGGTGAGCCGCGCGTACTGCGCGCGAATCTCGAGCCGTCTTTCGGAGAACGTCTGTCGCTGTTCGACAAGCGTGGCCGCCACGGGCCGCACCGAGGACGTGGGCCGGCCCGATGCCCCGTCCCGGTCGAAGCCCGAGACGACGGCAGCCCCTCCTCCCACCACCAGCGCGACCCCGACCGCGCCCGCCGCGACCGCGGCACCGGCGCCGACCTTCGCCCCTGCGGCCCCGGCCGCGGCCGTCGCTCCACCGCTCGCAGCCGCCCCACCGGTGCCGCCGGCCGCGGCGGTCTCGCCGGCTGCTCCGGCTGC
>NZ_BCQU01000104.1:0-23078 GCF_001552235.1 Actinomadura rubrobrunea NBRC 15275
GGGGAGAACGATGTGAGACGCCGCGTCGCACTCCAACTGTTCACCTATCTGGGCCTAGGAGCGGGCGCCCTGGGCGCCGAGTCGATGCGCCGCCTGGTCGATCTTTTCCTGACGACCGAACCCCGCGATCTCAACGACTGGCATCTCGCCTGCAACGATCATCTTTATGCGCTTCGCACCCGGCCGCCCCTCCAGGTCCGCGAGGACCTGCTGATCGACTTGGTGGCCCTCAAACGCCAACTCCAGGTCGCCGGTGCCAAGGAACTGACCGAGCTGAAACGAGTCGAAGCGGCGCTCGCGACACTCCACGCCAATGTGCTGACGCGTCTTGGCGATCACGGGGCCGCTATCCGCTGGTGGCGTACGGCGAAGGAGAGCGCCGCCGCCACCGGGGATCTGGAGTTGCAGCTCGCCATTCGATCCACCGAGGCAGGGAACGGCCGGTATGGCCAGCGTTCTCCTGAAGCGGCATTGGGGTTGACTCGAGATGCCATGCGTCTCGCAGGTCAGCAACCGACCTTGGGAAAGGCGCTGGTGACCTGTAGCCACGCGAAGGCGCTCGGGCTCGTGGGACGACACTCTGACGCTCAGCGGACGTTGGCGATGTGCGAAGACCTCTTTGCGGCAGCGGGAAGTCCGCCCGACGTCATGCCGGGCTACTGGACCGGTGGGCAACTCGAGTACACAAGGCTCCTCGTCCACGCGGGTGCCGGGAACGAGCCAGAAGTCGACGCGGCCATCGATCAGTACATGACGCGGGTCTTGAGCCGTATATCGGATCACCAGTTTGGGCCTCAGGCTCATCTCCAAAGAGCGCTGTGCACGATCGTTAACGGTGGAATTGACAGGGGAGCGAAGGAAGCCATCGCTGTCCTCGATGCCGTTCCGGTCACTTCTCGGACAAACATGATCACTGCGGTTGGCAGCCAGGTGCTCCGAGCCGTACCGCTGGATCAGCGGGAGCGCCCGGCCGTCCGTGAGCTCCACGACGTTCTGATCAAGACCGCCCCTTCTTGCCCGCCACTGTCCAGTGCCTGAGGGCACGGGCGCGGTCATTGATCGCGTTCACTGTCCGCTCGCGACTACGGGGAGAACGATGTGAGGCATCGGGTCGCACGACGCTGCATCTGTTCCAGGCCGACGTGCCCAAGACCACGACGTGCGCGTCGTCGCCACCAAAGGCGGACGGATCCACGCCGTCGCGATCCGCACTCAGGACCCGCGGGTCCGCCAGGATTTTCGGACCGCCTACGACGCTTTGACGTACGAAATCACCGCCGTCCCCGACCGCGTGGCCTCCTCCTGCCGTACCTACCTGCGAACGCTCGGCTTGGAGATGGGCGTGTTCGACTTCGCGGTGACCGACGACGGAACATGGTGGTTCCTGGAATGCGGCCCCGGCGCGCAATGGGCCTGGCTGCAGGAGGAGACCGGGGCGCCCATCGCCGACGCCGTGGCCGACACGCTCACAGGAGAGACCGCATGACCGGCACCCCCGTCGACTGGAAGGCGCGCGCGGTGGCGTTGGCCGACCGGCTCACCGAGCAGGGCGCCATCACCGACCCGGCGTGGCGGCGGGTGGTCGAGACCGTCCCCCGGCACGTGTTCGTGCCCGAGTTCTACAGCGACGGCGACCCGCCCGAACTCATCACCGCCCGCGACGCGCGCTGGCTGGAGCTGGCCTACTCCGACGACACCCTCGTCACCCAGCGCAAAGAGCACCCCGACCAGCCCGGTTTCTCCTGGTCCACCAGCTCCAGCACCCGCCCCGGCTTCATGCTGCGGCTGCTGCACCTGCTGGACGTCGGCGACGGCATGGACGTGCTGGAGATCGGCACCGGCACCGGGTACACCGCCGGGCTGCTGTGCGAACGGCTCGGCTCGCAGCACGTCAGCACCGTGGACATCGACCCGGAGCTGACCGAGGCCGCCCGGCGCCGCCTCGCCGACGCCGGCTACCGGCCCGCCGTCATCACCGGCGACGGGCTGCTCGGAGACCCCGTCCACGCCCCGTTCGACAGGGTTCTTGCGACCGTGGCGACTGAAAGCGTGCCGTATGCGTGGGTGGAGCAGACCCGTGCGGGCGGGGTGATCCTGGCCGACGTCCGCCCGCGCGGCATGACCCGGGCCGGGGCGCTCGCCCGCCTCACCGTCACCGAGCAAGGGACCGCCGGCGGGCCGCTGATCCCGGCGACGTGGGGGTTCATGTCGACGCGCCGGGAGGTGGACCGGCCCGGCATCCCCGAAACCGCGCCCATCGACACGTCGGTCGTGCGCACCCGCACCAGCCCGGTCGGCGGCGCCGCCCTGCGCACCCCCGGCCTGTCCCTGCTGATCTGGCAGCGCCTGCCCGGCGTCACCGTGTTCCCCCGCCCGGACGGCGCCCAGATCGTCACCCCGGACGCCTCCTGGGCCACGGTCACCACGACCGCCCCCGCCACGGTCGAGTACGGCGGCCCGACCGACCTCTGGCAGCAGGTCGAGGAAGCGCACGCATGGTGGACCGCACACGGCCGCCCGGACGTGGACGCCTTCGACCTCACCGTGACCCCCGATGAGCAGCGAATCCATTACCGGACGCCGGACGGGGACGACCGGAACCGCTGACATCCCCGCTCGACATGGTCTGCGCGCCACAAGTAGGGACGGACCTTGCAGCGGCTGCGTCGATTCGACAGCAGGTCAGCTGAGCCTGGGAGGGGCTCGCAGTGAGTCGCCAATGGGCTCATCTTGAGCCGGGGGCTCACTGTGATCGGGGGCATCCCGTAGGTCACTGGTTGGTGGCCGCCCGCGCCCCGACCTGTAACCGCACACGAACACCACCACCGCGCGCCCGGAGCCAAGTGCACCGTCGTGCGCATGGCGCCGCACGACTCGCACCACGGCCCTCGCGAACACGTGTGTGGCGCGACGGCCGAGGCCGCCGCGCCACACACGGTCGTCCGAGGGTTCGAAGC
This sequence comes from Actinomadura rubrobrunea NBRC 15275, assembly GCF_001552235.1. Taxonomy (NCBI): domain Bacteria; kingdom Bacillati; phylum Actinomycetota; class Actinomycetes; order Streptosporangiales; family Thermomonosporaceae; genus Actinomadura; species Actinomadura viridilutea. Next base: position 2,958 of record NZ_BCQU01000104.1, read on the forward strand.
CGCTCCGGCGATGACGACGACGTGACGCCGTACCGGTCACTTCACTGCCGACGCGGACAGCGGAGTGCGGTCACCGTCGCGGTCACCGCCGCCCGAGGAAGCGGCTGTCACCACACCGTGACGTTGGAGTTCCCGCTGCTCTGGTACCCCTCGGTCGCCATGATCTGGTAGTCGTGGCTGCCCAGGTTCATGCCGACGCGCGCCCACGCGTCGAAGTGGTTGCCGACGGTGATCGTGCCGCTCGACCGCTTCGACTGGCGGACGCTCCAGTACTGCGGGAACGTTCGGATGCCCTCGATCGAGGGCGCGTTGTACCGCATCGTGCGGTAGATGTCGTACGTGCCGCCGTCGGTGGTGACCGTGCCCATGTACTGACCCGTGGGCCGGTAAGTGCCCCAGTTCTCGATGACGTAGTACTCCACGAGCGGGTTTCTCGTCCAGCCGTAGAGCGCCAGGTACGCATTGCCGGACGGATAGAAGCTGGCGGAGTAGTTCACGGTCCGGCGTCCGCCCGGGTTCCAGCCTTTGCCGGCGACGAAGTTCCCGGTGTTGTACCACTGGGTGCTGTAGTTGCCGCCGGAGCCCAGCTCCATGGAGACCGTTCCCTGGGCGTCGGTCCAGAAGGAATAGAAGTAGCCGTTGTGCCAGCCGGTCTGATTGGTGGTGATGGCGGCCTGGGCGGTGCCGGGCACGAGCGCGACGGCCGTGGTCAGCGCCGCGGCGCAGGCGCCCTTGGCGAGCAGTCTGCCGCGGCGGCGTCCGCGGCGGCTCTTCGGACGGCGGGGGGCGTCGATCATGTGGTGCTTCCTCCTCCAGGACACTGGCGTTTCGCCAGGCGGCGTGGGGCGACCCGGCGAAGCCGACGGCGGCCGGAAGGGGAGCGGCCGCCGTGTGCCGGTGTCGCGCCACGCGGCGGGGTGGGTCGGTTTGTCGCGCGAAGACGACCGGAGGACCGGGTCGCAATGAGCGCCCCGGATCGACAGTGCGCAGATCTGTCGATGGCGTCATTGTTCGCCCGGTTCTCGAGAATTGTCAACGATCCGCGTGAGATCATGGGCATTCGGCGGCCGGGGATTCTCGAGAGGAATGCATTTCGCCTGGTCGCCGGTTCCCGTCCGGGCGGCCGACTTCGAAGTCGCCGATGCAACTTTCAGAATTTCGAGGATTTCGGAAATTCATCGAAACATGGCCGCGGCAGGTGCGCGATCGCGGTCCGCTCGCGGCGGCGAATGCGAAGTCACGCGCCCGGTCGTCGGACAGGGCGCCTGGGGAGCGCGGGCTCCTTCGACCGCGCGATGACAGATCCGGCGGCGCGCCGCCACGTCCCCGTTCGACGTTCACCGGGCCGTCACCGACCACCAGCACCCGCGCCGGGGCGGCGGCACGTGCAGCGCCGAGCCCGAACGCGCTCGCGCCCGGCTCGATCAAGTGCGCGGGTCAGGGGAGGAGGGCGTCGATCGCCGTAGTCGCGACGGACGGGCCCTTCGGCCGGGCCTTGTCGACACGCGCTCTTGCCCGTGAGATCGCGAGCGGCATCGAGATGGTCGCCGTGTGCGGGGATTCACTCGGCGCTGGTCGGGGGCGGGGGTGCGGCCGACGCGGCCGCGCGGCCTCCTCTCACCACCATGCCTTTGGTCCTGCCGGCCCCCGTCGCATCGCTCGGCGGGTCAACGCGCGGCTGCGCGTGGAGTCCGAGGGGTGGGCGCTCGAGTCCTCGGCGCCGACCGGGAGCGGGCCCGTCCTTCTGCAAGCCTTGAGCGGCGGGGCGCCGTCCGCCACGCGCATCGACCCGTCCGTCTCGTGGCGGCGTTGAGGACGTGCGACCGAGCGGCCCTTCAGAGGCGGCTCCAAGAGCCGCGCAGACAAGCGAGCCGCCGACGGCGCGCGAGCAAGCTGTCGCGACAGGCCACTAGGGCAAACCACCACGTCGAATTGAGTATCCGTACTCAGGCGGTGGCGGGGCAGCCCCGTGACACTGAGCGCCATGACCACCGGTTCACGCCGCACGGCGCTCACCTGGCTCACGGACGTCCTCTTCGCGGTGACGTTCCTCGCCTGCGAGGCGGCCGTCCTGTTCGTCCTCTGGCTGCGCGCCGCCATGGTCGCCTGGGCCGCGTCCTACAACGGCGTCGTCGAGCAGGACTGGGACGGCACGCTCGTCGCCCTCGGAGTCGTCGCGGCGTGCGCCGTGCTCCTCGCCGTCGTCCTGTGGCGCAGGAGGTGGCCGGTGGCCGCCGTCACGCAGGGCCTCGCCGCGGCCGTCGTCGCGCTGCTGATGGCGGGCGTCCTCGCCTTCGAAGGCGGTTAGGCGTCCCCGGGCCGGAGGATGCCGCGCTCCATGGCGGTCGTGACGGCGGACGTGCGGTCGGAGACGCCGAGCTTGCCGTACGCGCGCAGCAGGTGCGTCTTCACCGTGGCCTCGCTGATGAACAGCTCACGGCCGATCTCCGCGTTCGTCCGGCCGCGGGCGACCAGGCGCAGCACCTCGATCTCGCGCGGCGACAGCTCGACCGGGGAGCGCATCCGCGACACCAGCTTGGCCGCCACCGACGGGGCGAGCACGGTCTCGCCGCGCGCGGCCGCGCGCACCGCCTGCGCCAGGTCCTGCCGGGACGCGTCCTTCAGCAGGTAGCCGGTGGCGCCCGCCTCCACCGCGCGCAGGATGTCGCGGTCGGTCTCGTACGTGGTCAGCACCACGACCCGGGTCTGCGGACGCTGGGCCAGCACGCGCGCCGTGGCCTCGACCCCGTCCGCGCCGGGCAGCCGCAGGTCCATCAGCACGACGTCGGGCGCGTGCCTGCGGACCGCCGCCACCGCCTCGGCCGCGTCGCCCGCCTCCGCCACGACCTCGATGCCGTCCTCGGCGGCGAGCATGCCGCGCAGCCCCTCCCGCACGACGGGGTGGTCGTCGACGAGCAGCACGGTGATCGCGCTCATGCCGGCACCTCCACGGTCAGGACCGTACCGGCCCCGGGCGCGCTGTCGACCTCCAGGCGTCCCCCGGCCTGCGCCACCCGCTCCCGCATGCCGCGCAGGCCGAACCCGCGCGCCGCATCCGGATCGAACCCTTCGCCGTCGTCGCGCACCTGGAGCACCGCCGCGCCGGATCCATAGGTCAGCCGTACGGACACGTGCGCGGCCCCGGCGTGCTTGCGGATGTTGGCCGTGGCCTCCTGCGCCGCCCGCAGCAGCACCACCTCCGCCCCGGCGGCCAGCGGCCGGGCCCGCCCGGACGCGGTGAACTCGGCCGGAACGCCGAGCTCCTCGCCGAGCCGCCGCACCAGCCGGTCCAGGGCCTGCTCGAGGGACGAGGACTCCAGTCCGGCCGGCGGCAGCGCGTCGACCAGCGCCCGCGCCTCGGCCAGGTTCTCCCGGGCGGTGGCGGCGGCCAGGTCCAGGTGGCGCCGCGCCTGGGCCGGGTCGTGTTCCAGGTGCGAGTCGGCGGCCTGCAGCAGCATCAGGATGCTGGTGAACCCCTGGGCGAGGGTGTCGTGGATCTCGGCCGCCAGCCGCTCCCGCTCGGCCATCGCCCCGGCCCGCCGGTTCGCCTCGGCCAGCTCCGCCCGCGTCGCGCGCAGCTCGGCGATCAGCTCCCTGCGCTCGGTGCTCTGCCGGATGATCCGGTCCACCCAGAACCCGAAGATCGCCGAGAAGCCGACGACCACCGCGGCCCACAGCGCGAACGAGACGACCCCCTCGGCGTCGCCGGCCTCCAGCAGGAACCGCAGCGCGGGCGCGGCGTTGAGCGCGAGCACCGTCAGCATCGCCCCGCGCCAGCGCAGCGCCAGGAACGCCTGCGGGCACAGCGCGAACAGCACCAGCGAGCTCTCCGGCGACGCGACCGACGCGGCGCCCGACAGCACCACCGTTCCGGCCAGGTACGCCAGTGCGGCCGGGCGCGGGGCGGTGCGCTCGACGACGCGCCGCCCCAGCAGCAGGTACCACGGCACCAGCGCGGCGAGCAGCACCGCCGCGACCGTATCCGCCCGCCACGACTCGCCCTCGGCCAGCACGTAGATGATCGTCGAGGCGAGCACGAGGGCGAAGTACGCCTCCCAGCGGCGCCCGCCCCACCGCCACGCGTCCGCGTCGGCGGTCACCGCTCGTGACGCCGCTTCCACCTGAACGTCGTCAGGCACAGCACCAGCCCTCCCATGCACCAGGCCGCCAGCACCAGCGCGACCCTGCCGTGCTCCCACGAGCGCGCGGGCTCGGCGGCCAGCAGGGCGTCGGGCAGCAGCGCGGAACGCAGACCCTGGCACATCCACTTCAGCGGGAACAACGCGCCGACCTGCTGCACCCCCGAGGGTAGGTCTCCGAACACGAAGAACACTCCGGAGATGAACTGCAGCACCAGATACGGCAGGTTGAACACCGCGGCGGCGCTGCGGCCCGACGCGGGGACACCGCTCACCGCCACGCCCAGCAGCGTGCAGGCCGTCACCCCGAGCACGAACACCCACGCGAACGTCAGCCACCGCTCCGGCGTCGCGGGCGGACGCAGACCGAACAGCGCGCCGCCCACCGCGAACAGGACCGCCGTCTCGGCCACCGACAGCGTCAGCGCCGAGACCGTCTTGCCGATGAAGTACGACGCCCGCGGCATCGGCGTCCCGTACAGGCGCTTGAGGGTGCCGTCGTCGCGTTCGGAGGCGATGGCGATGCCGAGGCTGGTGAACGTCGTCGACATGATGCCGCTGGCGATGATCCCGGCGGCGAAGTACTGCCGGAAGTCCACGCCGGTGTCGCCGACCTCGCCCTTGAAGACCGTCCCGAAGATGAGCAGCAGGACGATCGGCAGGCCGAAGGAGAACGCCACGGCGGCGCGCTCGCGGACGAACATCTTCAGCTCCAGCGCGCCGCGCGCCAGCCCGAGCCGCAACGCCAGGGTCATCGCACCGCTCCGATCATTTCCAGGTAGACGTCTTCCAGGGACGGCCGGGTGACGGCCAGCTCGGGGACCTCGCCGCCGAACTTCGCGCTCAGCTCCGCCACGACCTGCGTGGGGGAGGCGGTGTCGATGTGCCGAGGGCCGTCCGGGTCGCGCCAGCTCACCCGCGCGGTCGCGGTGGCGCGCCCGCCGAGCCGCGCCGGCGTGTCGACGGCGAGCATCCGCCCGGCGGCGATCACGCCGACCCGGTCGGCCAGCGCCTCGGCCTCGTCCAGGTAGTGCGTGGTCAGCAGGATCGTTGTGCCGTCGTGCGCCAACCCCTGGATCAGCTCCCAGAACCGGCGGCGCGCGTCGGGGTCGAACCCGGTGGTCGGCTCGTCCAGGAACAGCAGCTCGGGGTCGCCGATGATGCCGAGCGCCACGTCCACCCGCCGGCGCTGGCCTCCCGACAGCCGCCCGACCCGGCGTCCCGCCTGCTCGGCCAGCCCCACCGCCTCGATCACCTCGTCCGGGTCCCGGGGCCGCGGATAGTAGGACGCGAAGTGCCGCACCATCTCCCGCACGGTCAACTGCGGATTCTCGGCCGACGTCTGCGGCACGATCCCGATGCGCGCCCGCCAGTCCCGGCCCGCCCGCGCGGGGTCGGCGCCGAGCACCGACACCTCGCCCGCCGTCCGCCGGCGGTGCCCCTCCAGGATCTCGACGGCGGTGCTCTTGCCCGCCCCGTTCGGCCCGAGCAGGGCGAACACCTCGCCCTGCCGGACGTCCAGGTCGACGCCGTTCACCGCGTCGACGTCCCCGTACCGCTTGCGCAGTCCGCGCACCCGAACCGCTGTCTCAGCCATGCCGCCAGCGTCGCGCCGCCGCGGCCTCCGGGCCATCGACGCTCCGGTCATCCCCGTGTCCACCGATCGGTGGACACGCCCCCGCCGCCCCAGACGGTCACGGCGTCGAACGTTGTGATCTACGTTGTAAAGGAAGGAGGTCATGCCGCTTCCGGGACCGGCGAGGATCCGGTGCCACGGCGCGCGGCGCGGAGCGTGTCCCGCGCGTGTTCGAGCTGGGCGAGGGCGTCCACCTGCCGCAGCTCCGCCTCCCTCCAGACGGTGAGGGCGTGCAGAGTGTCGGGACTGCCGGGGTCGATGGCGCGGGCCCGGTCGTAGGCGGCTCTGGCTGCGTGCGCCTCGTCCCGGGCCCGCAAGAGGGCCTGTTGGGCGGCCTTCAGGTTCGCGGCGGCCTGGTCGACGTCGACGGTCCCGACCAGGGACGGTGTGCGGTTGGTCGTCAACGGAGCACCCCCGGCAGATCGAAAGCGGGTTGCACACCGGCCGCGCCCGGCCGGGCAGGCACAGTTCCGGTCTTCGAGCAGGGGCCGTCGGTGGCCGTTCCGGCGTGGGTCTCTTCGTCACTCATCGGGGACGGCATTGGACGCGGTTCGACGATGCCTATGGCAGACGCGGCGTGCAGTCGCACCCATGGGCAGCGGCGAGGTGGTCTCAGATGAGGTCGTCGGGGCCGGGCGGCGGCGGCCGGATCGGGCCTGTCCGGCGCTGCCTGGTCCATGCCGGCGGTGGCCGTGCTAGTGGTCATGGCGCCTCCTCCCAGGGGGCCGTGGTTGCCTGCTGCTTCCGGAGGGTGAGCGGGGCGGTGTGAGGCGCGGGTTCGGGTTTGAGTGACGTGCGGGCGGCGGCCTGCCTGCCGGCGCGGCGGTGGCGCAGGCCGGTGCCTTACGGTTCGTGGCTGCGGGCGCACGGCAGTGCCGACCCCGCGCGGCGCGCCCCCGAGGCGCCGCGCGGGTGACGATGGCGCCCTCCCTGCCAACGTCGATGTCCTTCTGATCGCGGGCGGGCGGCTCGCCGACGTCCACGGCTGCCGGGCGGCGAGGAATCCCGCGCGGCTCGGCGCGTGCGGCGGGCCGTGGTGGCGCCGGCCCGCCGCACACATCGTCCCGAGTCCCACGGGGGGTGAGGGGCTCGGTCGACGTTCCCCGTGGACGACCTGCGCCGCTCCACTACGCAGGTCGTCGCCCCCGGCATGCTGTGAGGCCGCGCCGCGTGCCGGAATCGCGCGTCCGTTCCTGGCTCGGGTGATTCGCGGCCGGCTCAGCCCACGCGCTCGATGCGGGCGCGGCGGATCAGGAACTTGCCGGGCTCACGCACCTGCTCGAACGCCGCGTTGTTCAGCAGGATGCAGCTGCCCGACCGGGAAGTCACCTCGACCGTCACGGACTTGCCGTTGTCGAGGTTGGTCACCTTGACCCGCGTACCGATGGGGAGCTGTCCGCTGGAGGCGGCCGGAGCGCCGTTCTCGCCCGAGAGCGTCACCGTGGAGCCCTGGCACACCACCTCGCCCGAGGCGTTCTGCTGAGGCTGTGCCGAGGCCCTGGGCGCCGAGGCCTTGGGCGCCGAGGACGCGCCGCCGGTCGACGCCTGCCGCTGGCCCTGACCCGACGCCCCGCCGGCCTTCGCCTGCTCCTGCGCGCAGAACGCCTCGGTGAAGGCGTCCACGGACTCCCCGCGGGCCTTGCGGACCTGCGCGCCCCGGCACAGGGAGCTCAGCTGGCCGCCCTCCCCGAGGCCGGACACCGCGTTGGTCGTGTTGGCGAACCGCTCCCGCTGGCGGCAGTGGAACGCCAGGTCGAAGTCGAGGGTGGCGTCGCCCCGCGCGGCCCGCTCGTTGACGAGCCGGCACGTCCTGCTGATCTGCATCGCGGGCTTCTGGCCCTGGGCCCGCGCCGCCTGGCGGGCGTTCTCCAGCTCGGCGAACTCCTGCTGGTCGCAGTGCTTGGCGGCCGCCACGTCCACCGACTGCCCGGCGGCGATCTGCTGCTGGACGGCGGCGCACCCGGACGACTCGCCGGCCACCGTCCCGGCGACCCGCTCGCCTCCCCCCGAACACGCGGCGGTGACGCCGATGAGCGCCATGGCGCCGACAGCGAAGGACAACCGCCGTGCGAGCGTCGTGTGGCTCACGAACCTCTCCTTTCGTACGGGAACTCGGCCCGCTATACGGCGAGTCCTCGCCACCCGGCTCATAGGAGATCCTTAAGCGCGGTCGATAGAACCCTTAAGCGGCAAAACCGCAGATAGGACGGCGAAGGGCGCTGCCGCATCCGGTCCAGGCGTTCCGACGGCGGGCGGGCGGCCCGCCGTCACGAATCGGAGCCGATCCGGTCGATCCGGTGAAGGGTGAGGATTTTCGGACGCGAGAGAACTACGATCATCTGTTGATGAGCGAGAAGCAGGCCGAGTGGCCGCCCCCGGATCTGGACTTCAACAAGCCGACGATCGCCCGCGCCTACGACGCGCTGCTCGGCGGCAAGGACAACTTCGCCGCCGACCGTGCTCTCGCCCAGTACGCCATCGAGCACGTCCCGGGCCTGCGCGAATCCGCGGTGGAGAACCGGAAGGTGCTGGTGCGGGGCGTGCGGTACCTGGCGCGCGAGGCCGGCGTCGACCAGTTCCTCGACCTGGGCAGCGGCCTGCCCACCGTGCAGAACACCCACGAGGTGGCGCAGGCCGAGAACCCCGAGGCCCGCGTCGTGTACGTCGACATCGACCCGCTGGTGCTCGTGCACGGCCGCGCCCTGCTGGCCAACAACCAGTACACCCGGGTCGTCACCGGCGACGTCCGCGACCCCGAGGCGATCCTGGGGCACCCCGACATCGCCGGGTTCATCGACTTCGACAGGCCGGTCGCGCTGATGCTCGTCGGCATGCTGCACTACCTGGCGCCCGACATCTCCGACGAGGTCGTCGGCGCCTACCGCGACGCGCTCTGCCCGGGCAGCTACCTGTTCATGACCTCGCTCGTCGACACCGGTCTGCCCGCGCAGCAGGACCTGGCCCGCATCACCCGCGAGAACCTGGAGGAGGGCTGGGCCCGCACCCCCGAGGAGATCGAACGCCACTTCGGGGACTTCGAACTCGTCGACCCCGGCGTCGTCTTCACGGCCCTGTGGCGCCCCGACGACCCGGTCGACCCCGACAACCTGTCGCCCGGCGAGCAGCTGGGCATGGCGGGCATCGCCCGCAAGCCCTGACCCGCCGGCCCGCGCGGCGGCCGACGGGACGTCCGGGCGCCGCCGCGGGCGTCGGACGCCCGCCGCGCGGTCGGCGGTGGGGCGCCCGCGCACGACACGGCCCCCGCAACCCTTGGTCAGTCCGGCAGCGTGGAGAAGCGGTACGTGGTGGTCGACCGGTACTCCTCGCCCGGACGCAGCACGGTGGACGGGAAGTCCGGCTGGTTGGGGGAGTCGGGGAAGTGCTGCGTCTCCAGGCAGAACGCGTCGCCCTGGCGGTAGGCCAGGCCGCCGGTCCCGACGTCCGAGCCGTCGAGGAAGTTGCCCGAGTAGAACTGCACGCCCGGCTCGCTGGTCAGCACCTCCAGCACGCGGCCGGAGCGCGGGTCCTCGGCGCGGGCGGCGACCTCGGCGCCGTTCAGCACGAACGTGTGGTCGTAGCCGCGGCCGACCAGCAGCTGGGGGTGCGGATCGCGGATGCGGGCGCCGATCGGCCGCGGCTCGGTGAAGTCGAACGGCGTGCCCGCGACGGGCGCCTGCTCGCCCAGCGGGATCTGCCGGTCGTCCACCGGCAGGTAGCGGTCGGCGTCGATGGTGAGCCGGTGGCCGTACACCGTGCCGGAGCCCTCGCCGCCGAGGTTGAAGTACGAGTGGTTGGTCAGGTTCACCACCGTCGGACGGTCTGTGGTGGCGCGGTAGTCGACGCGCAGCGCGTCGTCGGTGACGGTGTAGGTGACGGTCGCGCGCAGCGTCCCCGGGTAGCCCTGCTCGCCGTCGGGGCTGACGTAGGTGAGAGTGAGGGAGCGGTCGTCCGCCTCGGCGACGTCCCAGACGCGCCTGTCGAACCCCTCTTCGCCGCCGTGCAGGCTGTTGTCACCGTTGTTGCGGGGCAGCCGGTACTCCTGGCCGTCCAGGCGGAACCGGCCGCCCGCGATGCGGTTGCCGTACCGGCCGACGACGGCGCCGAAGAAGCGGCGGCGGGCCAGGTAGCCGTCGAGCGTGGCGCAGCCGAGGACGACGTTGCCGAAGACGCCGTCGCGGTCGGGCACCTCCAGGGTCTGCACGGCGCAGCCGTACGTCAGGACGCGCACGCGGATCGCGGACCCGGTCAGCGTGTAGCGGCGCACGGGCGTGCCGTCGGGCAGCGCGCCGAAGCTCTCTTCGTTCATGTGACCTTTCGGGAGGGCGGGCGGTCGGCCCGGACGCCGACCGGCGCCGCGGTGGGCTCGCGGACGACGAGCGTAGTCTCCAGGACCGTCAGCGCGGCAGGCCCCGGCTCCTGCCCGGCGGCTCCGAATCGCCGCGTTGGCTTCGGGGGTCTGCCCGCCCCAGGGGCCGATGGGGCGGGCAGACGGAACACCGGGGGAGTTGGGCGGACCCCGGTATGCCGTTCCACCTCCGAAGTCGGCGGGGACGGCGCGAAGGTTGCCGCGGTCGGCCGGGGATTTCGTGAGAGGCGTGAAAGTGCGTCTTCCCAGAGCGGCGGACGCGAGGTACGGTCGGGCCCGTGTGGGAGCGCTCCCAGGGGCCGGGACCCGTCCACACCGTGTTCGCCCCGAGGAAGGTCATGTCGATGAGGTTCCGTCCTGCGCTGGCCGTGGCCGCCGGGCTGCTCGCCGCCGCGGCGGCGGCATTGCCCGTGTCGCCCGCGTCCGCCGCCGAGCCGACCCTCGGTGAGCTCGCCGCCGCCAAGGGCCGCTATTTCGGGTCGGCCACCGACAATCCCGAGCTGAGCGACGCCCCGTACGTGTCCATCCTCAGCAGCGAGTTCACCTCCATCACCCCCGGCAACGCCATGAAGTGGGAGAGCACCGAGCCGCAACGGGGGCGGTTCGACTTCGCCAAGGGGGACGAGATCGTCGAGCTGGCCCAGCGCAACGGGCAGCAGGTGCGCGGCCACACGCTCGTCTGGCACAGCCAGCTGCCGAGCTGGGTGTCCGACGGCGGCTTCTCCGCCGAGGAGCTGCGCTCGATCCTGCGGAACCACGTCACCACGGTCGCGTCCCACTACAAGGGCAAGGTGGTGCACTGGGACGTGGTGAACGAGCCGCTGAACGAGGACGGCACGCTGCGCGACACCGTCTTCTCCCGCACGCTCGGCGAGAGCTACATCGCCGAGGCGCTGCGCGCCGCCCGCGCCGCCGACCCCGACGCCAAGCTCTACATCAACGACTACAACATCGACGGCATCGGCGCGAAGAGCGACGGCATGTACCGGCTCGTCAAGTCGCTCAAGGAGCAGGGCGTGCCCCTCGACGGCGTCGGCTTCCAGGGGCACCTGGCGCTGCAGTACGGCTTCCCGTCCCGCATGCAGGAGAACCTGCAGCGCTTCGCCGACCTCGGCCTGGACGTGGCCATCACCGAGCTCGACATCCGCATGCAGCTGCCCGCCGACAGCGCCAAGCTCGCCACCCAGGCCGCCTGGTACTCCGACGTGACCAAGGCGTGCCTGGCCGTCAGCCGCTGCGTCGGCATCACCATCTGGGACTTCACCGACAAGTACTCCTGGATCCCGGACGTCTTCCCCGGGGAGGGCGCCGCACTGCCGTGGGACGAGAACCTGCGGCCCAAGCCCGCCTACGACGCGCTGCGCGTCGCCCTGGGCGGCGACCCCGACGGCGGCGAGCCGGAGCCCCCGGCCTCCTGCAAGGTGGCCTACTCGGTCGGCTCCCGCTGGGACACCGGGTTCACCGCGAACGTCACCATCACCAACACCGGAGACAGCGCCATCAACGGCTGGACCCTCGTCTTCGACCTGCCCGCCGGGCAGCGGGTGAGCCAGGGCTGGGGCGCCCAGTGGTCGCAGTCCGGGACGACCGTCACCGCCGAGAACGCCCCCTGGAACGGCACGCTCGCCCCCGGCGAGTCCACCTCCATCGGCTTCAACGGCACCCACACCGGTGAGGACGGCAGGCCCACCGCGTTCACCCTGAACGGCACTTCCTGCACCGCCGCCTGACCACGACCGGCGGCCCCGGACCGGGCGCCGCGGCCCGTTAGCGAACGGTGACCCCTCTCCGCAGCGGCCCGCGGCGCCCTTCCATACGCGGCGCCCTTCAATGCGCGGCGCCCTTCAATGCGCGGCGGCCTCGCCGCGCCCTCAGCGCTGGACGGGGTCGATGCGGCGGCCCTCCCGGTCGAAGAACAGCACCCGCGACACGTCCACCGCCAGCCGCATCGGAGCGCCCACCTTCTGCCCGTGCCCGGACCGCAGCCGCACCACCAGGTCCGAGCGGCGGTGCGCGCCGACGTGGTCGGACGGCGGCTCGGGCTCGGCGCGGCGGGACCCCAGCCGCAGCATGGAGCGGACGCGGTCCAGGAACGCCGACTCGTCGCGCGGCGTCTCCCGCTGATCCCGCGGCGCCGCCTCGAGCTCGTCGCGGTCGACCACCGGCACGTCCGTCTCCACGTGCGCCAGCCACTCGTGCCCGTGGTACTCCAGCGCCCGCAGCCGCCCGGTCAGCTCGGCGCCCTCCTCCGGATCGGACACCGGGTGCAGCGCGTCGGCGCGCACCCCCACGATGATGGGGAACCCGTGGTGGTGCGCCAGGTGCTCCACGCGCGGATCGGTCCACGGCAGCCGCAGTTCCTGGCCGCCGAGGTCGATGGTGACGCTGCCTTCGCCCAGATGCGCGTAGACGGTCCCGGCGAGCAGGTTGATCTGAGGGGCGCCCAGGAAGGCGGCGGTGAACGCGGTGGCCGGGTCCTCGTACACCTGCGTGGGCGTGCCGAGGTCCTCCAGGCGCCCGTCCCGCAGCACCGCGATCCGGTCGGCCAGGGTCAGCGCCTCCACCTGGTCGTGGGTGACGTACACGGTGGTGACGCCCAGCCCGCGCACCAGCGCGCCGATCTCCAGCCGCAGGTCGGTGCGCAGCGCCGCGTCCAGGTTGGACAGCGGCTCGTCCATCAGGAACACCGACGGCTCGCGGATGATGGCCCTGCCCATCGCCACCCGCTGGCGCTGTCCGCCGGACAGGCTGCCGGGCAGCCGGTCCAGTGTCTGCTCGATCTGCAGCGCGCGCGACAGCTCGACCACCTTGGCGCGGATCTCGTCCGGGTCCTCGCCCGCCAGCTCCAGCGGGAACGCCAGGTTGCCCTGGATGCTGCGGTGCGGGTAGAGCGCGCCGCTCTGGAACACCATGGCGATGTTGCGCTCGCGCGGCGGCAGGTCGGTGGCCAGTTGGCCGTCCAGCCACAGCTCGCCGCTCGTGGGCTCCTCGAGACCGGCGATGATGCGCAGAATGGTCGACTTTCCGCAGCCGGACGGGCCGAGCAGCACCATCAGCTCCCCGTCGCGTACGTGCAGCCGCAGATCGCTGACCGCGCGCACCCCGCCCGGATAGACCTTGCTCACCGATTCGAGGGAGACTGCGGCCATCGCTAGCACCTAGGGTCGGGGGTGGGCGGACGCGGCACACCGCGCCCCTTGTGGGATGGGTTCCGGCCGTGCCCCCTCACCGGCGGCGCCGTCGCATGGCGCGAGCGACTCGGCGCCCGCCGCACGGACCGAGGTCATCCGTAAGTACATCGTGACGCACGCCACTTTGTCCAGCCCGTATTCCCGCTCCCGCAGGCCGATCGCGGCCTCCTCGGGGAGCGCGGCGACCGAGCCGTCGAGCCGGCCCGGGCGGTCGGGCCCGAGCGGCAGGACGGGCGGACCCGCCGGAAGGACGGCGGACCGGGCGAGCGGAACCCGGGCCCGGCCCCCTTCACGGGCCCGTGAGGCAGCCCGCCCGCCCTTCCCGCCGGCCTCCCGTTCCATGTGTTCGCCGTCCGTTGCGCGGCCGTCTCAGGCCGATTCGCGCAGCACCAGATGGGTCTGCAGGATCACCACCGGCTCGGGCACCGGCTCGCCCCGGATGCGCGAGACCAGCAGCCGCGCCATGCGGCGTCCCATCTCCTCCACGGACTGGTGCACGGTGGTCAGCGGCGGATCGGCCACCGGCGCGCTGGCCGAGTCCTCGAAGCCGACCACCGCCACGTCGTCGGGGATGCGGCGCCCGCGCTTCTTCAGCACCCGCATGGCGCCCAGCGCCATCGGGTCGTCCGCGGCGAACACCGCGTCCAGGTCCGGCGCCATCTCCAGCAGCCGCTCGGCGGCGGCGACGCCGCTGGCCTCGCTGAAGTCGCCGTACACCACCAGCTCGGGCAGCCCCGCCTCGGCCAGCGCCTCGCGGTATCCGGCCAGCCGGTCGATGCCCACGCCCATGTCCTGCGGGCCGGCCACGGTGGCGATGCGCCGCCGTCCCTGGTCCAGCAGGTACTGCACGGCCTGGCGGGCGCCGTTGCGGTTGTCGACGTCGACGTAGCTGACCGGGGTCAGCCCCGGGGGCCGGCCGCCCAGCACGGTCGGCACCCCGTTGGCCTCCAGCTTGGCCGGCAGCGGGTCGTCGGCGTGCAGCGAGGTCAGCAGCACGCCGTCGACGTGCTGCCCGGTCAGGTACTGCTCCAGCCGGGCGTACTCCTCGGGCGACTGCGCCAGCGCCAGCAGCAGCTGCAGCCCGGTGGCGTTCAGCTCCGAGCTGATGCCGCGGATGATCCCGGCGAAGAACGGCTCATCGAACACCCGCAGCTCGGACTCGGCCACCACCAGCGCCACCGTGTCGGTCCGCCGCGTCACCAGGGTGCGGGCCGCGCGGTTCGGCACGTACCCCAGCTCGTCGATGGCGCGCAGCACCGCCTCGCGGGCCCGGCGGCTCACCCGCGGCGAGCCGTTGATGACCCGCGACACGGTGCCGCGGCCCACGCCGGCCCGCGCCGCGACCTCCTCCAGCGTCGGCCGGCGCGAGCGCCTCACCGCCATGGGCGTCCCGTCGCCGCGGCGGATCCCCCGCGTCCCGCTCGCCCGGCCGCTTCTTCGAGCGGCCGCCGGTGCGCCTGTCCGCGCGTCCGCACCGGTCCGGTGTCCGGTACCCGTCCGGGCAGCCTCGCCTCCCGCATCGTCTCTCCGGCCCCTTCGTCGCGTGCGACGCCGTCAGCGGCGCTCCGGCAGACCGCCCTGCCGGATCACCCCCGAATACCAGCGTGCGCTCTCCTTGGGCATCCTGCGCTGGGTGGCGTAATCGACGTGCACCAGCCCGAAGCGCTTGGAGTACCCCCATGCCCATTCGAAATTATCCAGCAGCGACCAGGTGAAATAGCCGCGCAGCGGCACGCCCTCCGCGATGGCGTCGTGGCAGGCGCGCAAGTGCCCCTCTAGGTACGCGATGCGGTCGGCGTCGTTGAGCGGGGCGTCCCCGTTGGGCGGCTCGTCGTAGCCCGCGCCGTTCTCGGTGATGTAGAGCGCGACCGGCGGGTACTCCCGGTGCAGCCGCACCAGGATCTCGTACAGGCCCCGCTCGTAGATCTCCCAGCCCATGCCGGTGACCGGACGCCCGGTGTCGACGAACCGCACGAACTCGCTGCCCACCCACGGGGAGTGGCTGGAGAACGGGGAGGACACCGCCTGCGCGGCGTCGCCGGGCGTGCCCGACACGGTGAACCGGGAGTAGTAGTTGATGCCGAGCTGGTCGATCGGCTGGTTGATGACGGCCAGGTCGCCGTCCCGGATGGCCTCCTCGAACTTCAGCCCCTCCAGGTCGGTCAGCACGTCCGCCGGGTAGGAGCCGCGCAGCAGCGGGTCGAGGAAGAAGCGGTTCTGCATGCCGTCGATGCGGCGCGCCGCGTCCAGATCGGCCTCGGCCTGGCTGGCGGGGGAGACGGCGTACAGGTTGACGGCCGCGCCGAACCGGTTGTCCGGACGGCGGGCGCGCATCGCCTCCACCGCCAGCCCGTGCCCCAGCATCAGGTGGTGCGCGGCGCGCAGCGCGGCGGCCGGCTCCCTTCGACCGGGCGCATGCTCACCCGAGGCGTACCCCAGGAACGCCGCGCACCACGGCTCATTGATGGTCATCCACTGGCGCACCCGGTCGCCGAGCGCGGCGTGCACCGTGTCGGCGAAGTCGGCGAACCGGTGCGCGGTGTCCCGCTCGGGCCAGCCGCCGGCGTCCTCCAGCGGCTGCGGCAGGTCCCAGTGGTAGAGGGTCGGCCACGGCTCCACGCCCGCCTCCAGGAGGGCGTCGACCAGGCGCTTGTAGAAGTCCAGGCCCGCCTCGTTGACCGCCCCGGCGCCGGACGGCTGGACGCGCGGCCAGGCGATGGAGAACCGGTAGGCGTTCAGCCCCAGGTCGGCCATGAGCGCCACGTCCTCGCGGAACCGGTGGTAGTGGTCCACGGCCACGTCGCCGGTGTCGCCGCCCAGCACCTTGCCGGGGATGCGGCAGAAGGTGTCCCAGATCGACGGTCCGCGGCCGTCCTCGGCGGCGGCCCCCTCGATCTGGTAGGCGGCGGTCGCGGCGCCCCAGCGGAACCCCGCGGGGAAGGCGGCGGCGGGTGCGGGCTCGGAGCTGTGCTGTACGGAGGTCACGCCTTGATCGCACCTTCCATGATTCCGCCGATGATCTGGCGGCCGAACAGGATGAAGACGATGAGCAGCGGCAGGATCGCCAGCGTCGTCCCGGCGAACATGAGCGTGTAGTCCTTGAAGTAGGCGTTCGCCAGGTTGTTGATGGACAGCTGGACGGTCGGGTTCTCGGGGTTGAGCACCGCCAGCGGCCACATGAACTCGTTCCAGGTCTGCATGAACGTGAACAGGCCCAGCACGCCCGCCGCCGGCCGCAGCGCGGGCAGCACGACGCGCCAGTAGATGCCGAAGGTGGTGCAGCCGTCGACCCGGGCGGCCTCGATCAGCTCGTCGGGGACGGCCTGGTCGGCGTACTGGCGCATCATGAACACGCCGAACCCGGTGACCAGGAACGGCACGATCACCGCCTGGAGCGTGTTCTGCCAGCCCAGCCGCACCATGATCATGTACAGCGGGATGATGCCCATCTGCACCGGGATCATCATGGTCGCGATGATCACCAGCAGCAGCGCGTTCTTGCCGCGGAAGCGCAGCTTGGCGAACGCGAACCCGGCCAGCGAGGCGAAGAACACCGTGGAGACGGTGACCGCCGACGACACGATCGCCGAGTTCACCAGGCCCTTGGCGAAGTAGGCGTCGGGGTTGTCGAACAGCCGGCCCACGTTGTCGCCCAGGTTGCCGCCCGGGGTCATCGGCGGCGGGACGCTGCCGACCACCTCGTTGCTGCGCGTCGCGACGATGATCATCCAGTAGATCGGGAAGACCGACAGCACCAGCGCCGCGATCAGGGTGATGTAGGTCAGCGGGCTGGCGTCCCACAGTCCGCGCAGCCGCCCGGGACGGCGGTGGGTGCCGCTGGGGCGCGACAGGACGGCGGTCATCGTCCGCCTCCCGCGCGCCGGACGAACAGGAAGTTGAGCAGGGAGAAGACGATGATCATCAGGAAGAGCATCCAGGCGATCGCCGCGCCGTAGCCGTAGTGGTCGCTACGGAACGCGTTGTCGAACATGTACATGGTCACGGTCTGGTACTGGTGCACCGGACCGCCGTCCATCCGGCCGCTGCCGAACAGCACCGGCTCGGTGAACAGCTGCAGCCCGCCGATCGTGGAGATGATGACGGTGAAGATGATCGTGGGCCGCAGCATCGGCACGGTGATCTGCCAGAACTGGCGGAGCCGCGAGGCGCCGTCGATGGCCGCCGCCTCGTACAGGTCCTTGGGGATGGCCTGCATGGCGGCCAGGTAGATCAGCGCGTTGTAGCCGGTCCACCGCCAGTCGACCATCGCCGAGATCGCCACCCAGGACCAGCCGCGGGACGCCTGCCAGTCGATGGGGTCGACGCCGATCTGGCCGAGCAGCCAGTTGACCATGCCGTAGTCGCGGGCGAACAGCTGGCCGAACACGATCGCCACCGCCGCGGTCGAGGTGACCATCGGGGCGACGATGCCGATGCGGTAGAACGTGCTGGCCCGCAGCCGCCGGTTCAGCAGGTTGGCCACCCACAGCGCCAGCAGCAGCTGCGGCACCGTGGACAGGAAGAAGATGCCGATGGTGTTGACGACCGAGCGCCAGAACGCCTCGTCCCCGAGCAGCTCGCGGTAGTTGCCCAGCCCGATGAAGTCCCGCAGTCCCGAGGCCAGCTCCCAGTCGTGCAGGGACACCCAGATCGTGAAGACCAGCGGGAACGCCCCGAAGATCAGGAAGATGACGTAGAACGGCGAGATGAACAGGTAGGGCGAGACCCGCATGTCGAGCCGGGCGAGACGGACCCGCCAACCGCGGCCGGAGGCGCCGCGCGGTGCGGTCCGCTTCGGGCCCGTCCGGTTGCGTCCGGGGGTCGCCGGACGCAGTTCGACGCTCATGAAAAAAGTCCCTTCGGGGCGTCGGTTGAGGTCAGGTCGGTGCTACGCGCCTTCGACGCGTCGGTGGGGGAGGCCGCTGGGGCCAGGATGCGGCGGCGGCGCCCGGGGCGGTCTTGAGAGGCACCGCCGCCGCGGTTCCCCGTGCCTCGCGCTCCCGGGGGCGGACGCGGCCCGGGCGTTCCAAACCGCGCGGCGCCTCCCGGGAGCCGCGGGCGCTACCGAGCGGCCTTGGCGGCGGCCTCGACGGCGCGGTTCCAGGCGTCGGACGCCTTGATCTGGCCCTGGCCGACGCCGAGGAGCACGTCCTCGACGTCCTCACGCACGTCCTCGTTCTTCGGACCCAGGTGTATCGGCTTCACCGCGGCCGCCATCTCGCTGAAGATCTTGCCGATCGGCGCGTCCCCGAAGTAGGGGTTGGTCTTGCCGGTCACCGCCGGGTCCTTCTGGGCCTGCGGCGAGGACGGGAAGGTGTTCTTGTCCTTGAACGCGGCCAGCTGGCCCTGCGGGCTGGTCAGGAACTTGGCCAGCTCGGCGGCCTCCTTGGGGTGCTTGGACTGCTTGGGCACGGCCAGCCAGGAGCCGCCCCACACGCCCGCGCCGCCGGGCAGCGCCGCCAGGTCCCACTTGCCCTTGCCGTAGTTGCCGGAGAACTCCTCGATGCCGCCGAGCATCCAGGCCGGGCAGGGGAGCGTGGCGAAGGTGTCGCGCTTGAGGGCGGTCTGCCATTCGGGCGTGAAGATCCGCATGTTGGCGGTCAGCCCCTCGGTCTGGAACCGCAGCGTGGTGTCGAACGCGGTCTTGACCGCCGGGTTCTTGTCGAACACCAGGTTGTTGCTGGTGTCGAAGTAGGTGTAGCCGACGGTCTTGCCGCCCTCCTGGGACACGAGGGTGCGCCAGATCGCGGCCGGGCCGTCCAGCCACTTGGTCTGCGGCACCTTCGCCTGGAACTTCTTGCCCGTCTCCAGGAAGGAGTTCCAGTCCGGCCACAGCTTGGAGACCTCGTCCCGGTCGGTCGGCAGGCCGGCCTTCTTGAACAGGTCCTTGCGGTAGCACATGACCATCGGGGCGATGTCGGTGCCCAGACCGACGAGCTTCTTCCCGTCGGGCGTGAGGCCCATCTTCCACTTCCACGGCAGGAAGTTCTGCTCGAGCGAGGCGGCACCGTAGTCGAAGAGGTTGACGAAGCGGTCGGGCTGCTGCATGTAGGTGGGCAGGATGCCCTCCTCCAGCGCGACCACGTCGCCCGCCCCCTTGCCGGTGGCCATCCACTGCTGCAGGCGCGGCTTGTACTGGTCGAGCTCGGCGACCTTGCGCTGCCTGATCTTGATGTTGGGGTGGGACGCCTCGTACTGCTTGTACAGCTGCTCGTAGCCGAACTCGCCGAAGACGTCGACGGTCAGCTCGATGGTGCCGTCGGACGGCTCGTTGTCGTCCCCGCCTCCGCAGGCGGACACGGCGGCGAGGATGCCGGCGAGCACGGCGGCGAGGCCCGCTCTCAATCCCCTGCCGCCCGGTACGCGGCGCGTGGTGGCCCTCATCCTGGGACCCCTCTCGTTCGTGTCGGGTGTGGGAGCGCTCCCACGAAGGAAAGTCTGTGCTCCGCGTCACTGTCAATGGTTCGCAACACAACCGTTACGTTCGCGTCGAAAACGCTGGTCCGCGACGTGTGGGAGCGCTCCATGCACGATCGGTGAGTCGTCCCTGGCAGGCGCCGCGCGCGGCCGCGCGCGCCGGCGCCGGGTGTTGACAGCCGCGGCTCCCGTCGCGGACCCTCATGCATGGGAGCGCTCCCAAGCAGCGACTTGAGGAGCACGCGCATGACACCACGCATCGGCCCGTTCGCGGGCGCGCTCACCACGATCACGGGCGCCTTGGTCGCGGGCGCGCTGGTCGCCGGAGCGGCCGCGCCCGCGCAGGCTGCGGCGCCGCCCGCGCGCGACGCC
>NZ_BCQU01000105.1:0-22966 GCF_001552235.1 Actinomadura rubrobrunea NBRC 15275
CCCCCGAGCCGGCCGAGCCCGTCGCCGGCGGCGCGGACGCCCGGCCCATCGAGGGGCCCGAGGTCGCGGGCGGCGGCGCCGAGGAGGCCCCGGCCCTGGCGAACGGCCGTCGCCGCCGCACCCGCCGCAGGGCCAAGGCCGAGGTCGGCGCGGGCGACGCCGCGACGCCCGAGGCCGACTGACGGCGCACCGACGGCGAACGGCCGACGCCGACCCCCGCCCGGCAGGCCACGGGACGCCGGATGCCCGGAGGAACGCGCACGGTTCGCGCTCCGGTCCGGGCATCCGGTACCCTTGGACTTCGGCGCGCGTGTGCGCGTCGTTCGGCTTCGCACCCCGGGCCGCCAGCGTCCGGGACGTGCGTCCCCCGCCCGTACGGCGGGTTCGAGCACAGAGCACCGGGAGGAGGACCCGGTGTGCCGCCTCCGGCCCCGGCCGGGGGTAGGCCCTCATCCGAGGGCTGGTGGAAGACCACGTGTGGGACCGGTTAATTCCGGAAGCGCGCGCTAACGAAGGGTTTCCGCGGTGTACGCGATTGTCCGCGCAGGCGGCAGGCAGGAGAAGGTGGCCGTCGATGACGTGCTCACCGTCGACAAGCTGGCCGGGGAGGTCGGGTCGACGGTCACGTTCCCGGCCGTTCTGGTCGTCGACGGCGACAAGGTCGTCAGCTCCAAGGCCGACCTTGCCAAGTACGAGGTGACCGGCGAGATTCTCGGCGCGGTCAAGGGCCCCAAGATCAACATCATGCACTACCGGAGCAAGACCGGGTACAAGCGGCGCATGGGCCACCGGCAGCCGTACACCCAGGTCAAGATCACCGGTATCAAGGCCGGGAAGTAAGGAGCGGTCACATGGCACACAAGAAGGGCGCGTCGTCCAGCCGCAACGGTCGGGACTCCAACTCCAAGCGCCTGGGTGTCAAGCGCTTCGGCGGCCAGGTGGTGAACGCCGGCGAGATCCTGGTCCGGCAGCGCGGCACTCACTTCCACCCGGGGCCCGGCGTCGGGCGCGGCGGTGACGACACGCTGTTCGCGCTGGTCGCGGGCACGGTGCAGTTCCGGCGCTACCGCGGCCGCAACGCGGTGAGCGTGGTCCCGTCGGCGGAGTAGTCCGCCGCACAGCGACGTTGGCGAAGGGGCGGACCGAAACCGGTCCGCCCCTTCCTTTCGTCCCGGCAGAATCCCCCACAGCTTCCGACCGTCCAGCCGCAGGAGGAGACCGTGGCCGCAGCGACCCAGCAGGGCGCGCAGTTCGTGGACCGCGTGGTGCTGCACGTCGTCGCCGGCCATGGCGGGCACGGCTGCGCCTCGATCCACCGGGAGAAGTTCAAGCCGCTCGGCGGCCCCGACGGCGGCAACGGCGGCCGCGGCGGCGACGTCGTGCTGGAGGTGGACACCGGGACCGCGAGCCTGCTGGAGTACCACCGCCGCCCCTACCGCAAGGCGCCCAACGGGCGGCCCGGGCAGGGCGGGCACAAGACGGGCGCCAACGGCGACGACGTCGTGCTCCGCGTGCCGGACGGGACGGTCGTCAAGGACCTCGACGGCAACGTGCTGGCCGACCTGGTGGGGGAGGGCACCCGGTTCGTCGTCGCGCGGGGCGGGCACGGCGGGCTCGGCAACGCGGCGCTGGCCTCGCCCAAGCGCAAGGCGCCCGGCTTCGCGCTGCTCGGCGAGCCCGGCGAGGACCGCGAGGTCGTCCTGGAGCTCAAGAGCGTCGCGGACGTCGCGCTGGTCGGGTTCCCCAGCGCCGGCAAGTCGTCGCTGATCGCGGCGATGTCCGCGGCCCGCCCGAAGATCGCCGACTATCCGTTCACCACCCTGGTGCCCAACCTGGGCGTGGTGGAGGCGGGCGACACCACCTTCACCGTCGCGGACGTGCCCGGGCTGATCGAGGGCGCCAGCGAGGGCCGCGGCCTCGGCCACGAGTTCCTGCGGCACATCGAGCGCTGCTCCACCCTGGCGCACGTGCTCGACTGCGCCACGCTCGAACCGGGACGCGACCCGGTCACCGACTTCGAGGTGATCGAGCGGGAGCTCGCCGCCTACGACCGCGACCTGGGCGACCGGCCGCTGTCGGACCGGCCCCGCCTGGTCGTCCTCAACAAGATCGACGTCCCGGACGCCCGCGACCTGGCCGAGCTGGTCCGCCCGGAGTTCGAAAAGCGCGGCCTGAAGGTGTTCGAGGTGTCGGCCGCCAGCCACGAGGGGCTGCGCGAGCTGACGTTCGCGCTGGCGGAGATGGTGAAGTCCTACCGCGCGGCGCTGCCCCCGGCCGAGCCGACCCGCCTGGTCATCCGGCCCCGCCCCGTCGGCGGCACGGAGTTCGAGGTCAAGGACCTGGGCGACAACACCTACCTGATCACCGGGGAGAAGCCGGTGCGGTGGCTGCGCCAGACCGACTTCACCAACGACGAGGCCGTCGGCTACCTGGCCGACCGGCTGGCCCGGCTGGGCGTGGAGGAGGCGCTGGCCGAGGCGGGCGCGTCCGCGGGCGCCACCGTGCTGATCGGCACGCCGGACGACTCGGTCGTCTTCGACTGGGAGCCGGAGGTGCCCGCGGGCGGCGACGCCGGCGCCCACGGCCCGCGCGGCACCGACAGCCGCCTCGACGGCCGCTGACCCCGGCGGCCGCCCCTGGCGGCGTTGAACCACAGACCATCCATCGGCGAGGGAGAGCATGAGCAGCGAGCGCAGCGCCGTGATGACGGCCGGCGAGGAGCTCGCGCGGGCGCGCGAGGCGTTCGCCGCGGCGCGGCGGATCGTGGTGAAGGCCGGGTCGTCCTCGCTGACCACCCCGCTCGGCACCATCGACGCCGACCGGGTGGACGCGCTGGTCGACGTGCTGGCCGCGCGGCGCGCCGCGGGCAAGGAGATCGTGTTCGTGTCGTCCGGCGCGATCGCCGCGGGCCTCGGGCCGCTGCGCCTGGCGCGCCGCCCGACCGACCTGGCGCTGCAGCAGGCGGCGGCCAGCGTGGGGCAGGGCCTGCTGATCGCCCGCTACACCTCGTCGTTCGCCCGGTACGGCCTGACGGTCGGGCAGGTGCTGCTGACCTCCAACGACATGATCCGCCGGGCCCACCACCGCAACGCCCAGCGCACCCTGGACCAGCTGCTCGCCCTGGGCATCGTGCCGATCGTCAACGAGAACGACACCGTGGCCACCGACGAGATCCGCTTCGGCGACAACGACCGGCTGGCCGCGCTGGTGGCGCACCTGACCCGCGCCGACGCCCTGCTGCTGCTGTCCGACGTGGACGCCCTCTACACCGACGACCCGCGCCGCCCCGGCGCCCGCCGCATCGAGCAGGTCCGCGAGCCCGCCGACCTGGAGGGCATCCGCATCGGCGGCCCCAACCAGACCCGCAAGGTCGGCACCGGCGGCATGGTCACCAAGATCGAGGCGGCGCGGATCGCGGGCGTGCCGGTGGTGCTGACCAACGCCGCGTCCGCCGCGCAGGCCCTGGCCGGGGCGCCCGTCGGCACGTACTTCCACCCGTCCCGGGAGAGCCGCATGTCGACCCGGCACCTGTGGCTGGCGCACGCCACCACCGGGCAGGGCCGCCTCATCCTCGACCCGGGCGCGGTCGAGGCGGTGGTGCGGCGCCGCAAGTCGCTGCTGCCCGCCGGGGTGACCGGGGTGGAGGGCGACTTCGCCGCGGGCGACCCGGTGGACCTGTGCGGCGCGGACGGCCGCGTCGTGGCGCGCGGTCTGGTGAACTACGACGCGGCGGAGATCCCCGACCTGATGGGCCGCTCCACCCGGTGGCTGGCCCGCGAGCTGGGACCCGAGTACCAACGCGAGATCATCCACCGCGACGATCTCGTGGTTCTGGACCTCGAACCGAACACGTAGCGACGACAAGGAGCCGGTGATGGGTGAGCGGGACCGGGAGCGCGAGGAGTTCCTGCGCGTGGCGCGGCTGGCCAAGGACGCCACGGCGACGCTGGCGCCGCTGCCGCGCGCGGCCAAGGACGCGGCCCTGCACGCGATCGCCGACGGGCTGACGGCCGCCGCACCCGAGATCGTCAAGGCCAACGCGGGCGACGTGGCGCGGGCCCGGGAGGCGGGCGTCGCCGAGCACATGATCGACCGGCTCAGCCTGTCGGCCGAGCGGATCGCGGCGATCGCCGAGGCGGTCCGCAAGGTGGCCGCGCTGCCCGACCCGGTCGGCGAGACGGTGCGCGGCAGCGTCCTGCCCAACGGCCTGGAGCTGCGGCAGATCCGGGTGCCGCTCGGCGTGGTCGGCATCATCTACGAGGGCCGTCCCAACGTCACCGTGGACGCCGCCGCGCTGTGCCTGAAGAGCGGCAACGCGGTGCTGCTGCGCGGCTCGTCGTCGGCGATCGACTCCAACACGATGCTGGTGCGGGTGATGCAGGACGCGCTGGCGGGCACGGCGGTGCCGCAGGAGGCGGTCCAGCTCGTCCCCGGCACGAGCCGCGACTCGGCCAAGCATCTGATGCGGGCCCGCGGCCTGGTGGACGTGCTCATCCCGCGCGGCGGCGCGTCCCTGATCAACTCGGTGGTGGAGGAGTCGACCGTCCCGGTGATCGAGACGGGGGTCGGCAACTGCGCCGTGTACGTGGACGCCTGGGCGGACCTGGACATGGCCGTGGACATCGCCGTCAACGCCAAGACCCAGCGCCCGTCGGTGTGCAACGCCGCCGAGACGCTGCTGGTGCACGCGGGCATTGCCGAGGCGTTCCTGCCGCGCGTGCTGGACGCGCTGCGCGCCAAGGGCGTCACCGTGCACGGCGACGAGCGCGTCCTCGCCTGCGCGCGTCAGCACGGCCACGACGGCGTCGTGCCGGCCACCGAGGACGACTGGTACGCCGAGTACCTGTCCCTGGACATCGCCGCCCGCGTCGTGGACTCCCTGGACGAGGCGGTCGCGCACATCCGCACGTACGGCTCCGGGCACACCGAGGCGATCGTCACCTCGTCCCAGCGCGAGGCCCGCCGGTTCGTGGCCGCGGTGGACTCGGCCGCGGTCATGGTCAACGCCTCCACCCGCTTCACCGACGGCGAGGAGTTCGGGTTCGGCGCCGAGATCGGCATCTCCACCCAGAAGCTGCACGCCCGCGGCCCCATGGGCCTGCCGGAGCTCACGTCCACCAAGTACGTGGTGACGGGCGAGGGGCACCTCAAGGGCCAGACCCCGCCCGCCTCCTGACCGCCCGGCGCGCCCGTCCGAGCACGCAAGCCGCGCGGACGCGCCGCAGCCGGGGTCTCCCCTTGGAGACTTGGGCCGCGGCGCGTCCGCGGTACATCGAGCCACCGGGCACGCCCAGGGCATGGCGGTGGCGGCCATTCCCGCCGTCGACGCGATCCGGGACGGCGCAGTCGACGCCCCGCGAGCGTGAGGCGCGGGCCGCGCCGAGGAGCTCGGCGGGCTTTCAGTCCGTGTTGCCGTTGCCGCGGCGGGTGACGCGGTCCAGCAGGCCGCTCGCGGCGGACGCGGCGCCCTCGGCGATGTCGCGGACCTTGCCGATGAACGGGTCGGCGGTCTGCGACCACGACTCGCGGTAGGCGTTGGCCGCGTTGCGGATCTCCTCGGAGAACGAGGCGTTGGCGTCGTCCTCGCGGCGCGGGTAGTCCCCGGCCAGGATCCGCTCGTACTCGCCGCTCTTCGCCCACCGGTCGATCTCGGCGAACCGGACGACGGGGTACGGGTGGGTGAGGTTCAGCAGGTTGAGGAACTTCAGGAACCCGTCGCGCACGTCCCCGGCGGCGTCGTACTCGCGGGCCTGCGCGAGGAACGCCTCGGTGTTCATCTCCGACAGCCGGGTGCCGCCGGCCATCTTCATCATCGTGCGCTTGGCGGCGTCCAGGTCCTGCCCGCCGAGCAGTCCGGCCCGGTCGGCCGACAGCTCGGCCTTGCGGAACCACTCCTGCAGCCCCATGATGATCGCCGCGATGCCGATGTTGCCCAGCGGCAGCCACGCCAGCCGGGCGCCCAGCCGGGTGAGGATCATCATCATCGTCTGGTAGACGGCGTGGCCGGACAGGATGTGCCCGACCTCGTGCGCGACGATGAACCGCAGCTCCTCGTCGTCGTGCAGGTCCAGCAGGCCGGTGTTGACCACGATGAACGGGTGGTCGGACCCGATCGCCATGGCGTTGGGCTGCGGCGACTGCTGGACGTAGATCTCGGGGACCTCCGGCAGGTCCAGGATGTAGGCGGCGTCGCGCACCATGTCGTGCAGGTTGCGGAACTGGTTCTCGCTCGCCCGCACCGCGCCGCCGAGGAACGCCAGGCGGATGGCCCGCTCGTTGAACAGCCCCGACAGCCGCCGCAGGACGACGTCGAACCCGGTCAGCGAGCGCAGCGCCACGAGCGCCGAACGGTCGGCCGGGTGTTCGTAGGCACGGGAGCTGATCCCGGGGAGGCGTGTGCGCGCTCGGTCCGGTGTGTTCGTCGTCATATCCGGCATGGTATGTCCGACGCTTCGCGGGGCCCTCGGGTTCCCGCGGAGGCCGGCGCGGCGGGCCCGTCCTCCTCCGGCCCGCCTGTTCCCCCTGGTAGCCGCGGCCTCGACGTCACCGGCCGGACTCGGCCGGACGCGAACTCGGCCGCCGCGTCCTGCGTACGGCCTGGCGTGCGGGATCAAGGCGGGAGCGCGACGGCGACGGGGTCTTGCGCGGCGGCGGTCTTGGGGCTGGAATTCGGGGCACCGGACGGCGGGGCGCGAGGAGGCGCGATGTTCGATCCGAAGGCCGAGGCCATGTCCAGGGACGAGCGGGCCGCGCTGCAGCGGCACCGCCTGTGGGGCCTGATCGACCGGCTGCTGGCGGCCGGGGGCGTCCAGGGGGAGCGGCTGCGCGAGGCGGGCGTCGAGCGCGGCGCCGACGTCACGCTCGCCGACCTGCCGCGGCTGCCGTTCACCACCAAGCAGGATCTCTGGGACGCCTACCCGTTCGGCATGCTGGCGGTGCCCAGGGACCAGATCGCGGCCGTGCACGGGTCCAGCGGGACGCGCGGCCGGCCCACGCTCGTCGCGTACACGCGCGCCGACCTGGAGCTGTGGGCGGCGATGTGCGCCCGGTCGCTGGCGTGCGCCGGCGCCGGTCCGGGCAGCCTCGTCCACAACGCCTACGGGTACGGGCTGTTCACCGGCGGCCTCGGCATCCACCAGGGCGCGGTCGCGCTCGGCGCCACCGTGGTGCCGATGTCGGGCGGAATGACCGAACGGCAGGTCCGCATGATCGCCGATCTGCGTCCCGACATCCTGACCTGCACCCCGGCGTACGCGCTGCGGCTGGGCGAGGCGGCGGCCGAGGCGGGCGTGGACGTGTCGTCGCTGCGCGCCGGGGTGTTCGGCGCCGAGCCGTGGTCGGAGGAGATGCGCGCCGCCATCGAGAACGTCCTGCCGCTCAAGGCCGTGGACATCTACGGGCTGTCGGAGGTCATCGGGCCGGGCGTGGCCACCGAGTGCCTGGAGCAGAACGGACTGCACGTCAACGAGGACCACTTCATCGTCGAGACGATCGATCCGGAGACCGGCGAGCCCTGCCCCGAGGGGCGGCCCGGCGAACTGGTGTTCACCACCCCCACCAAGCAGGCCCTTCCGCTGCTGCGCTACCGCACCGGCGACGTGGCGTCCCTCACCCACGGCGACTGCGACTGCGGCCGGACGCTGGTGCGGATGAGCAAGGTCATGGGGCGGGTCGACGACATGCTGGTGATCCGCGGCGTCAACGTCTTCCCCAGCGAGGTGGAGCGGGTCCTGCTCGGGTCCGGCCTGGTCGGCCCGCACTACCAGCTCGTCGTCGACCGCCGCGGGCCCCAGGTGCGGCTGATCGTGGCGTGCGAGCCGCTGGACGGCGGCGGCGAGGCGCCGGCCGAGCTGGCCCGGCGGCTGCGCGCCGAGATCGGCGTGACCGCCGAGGTGCGCGCCCTGCCCGCGGGCACCGTGCCGCGCGTGGAGGTCGGCAAGGCGGTGCGGGTGGTGTCGTGGGAGTCCGGCGAACCCCCGATCCCGGGACTGGACCGTCCGGTGGCGGCCGGCTGAACACGCCGATCGCCCCCGGTGGGTCCTCGGCCGCCCCGCTGGCTATTCTCGTCGCTATGACGCAAAAGCGGCGACTGGGGATCATGGGCGGCACGTTCGACCCCATCCACCACGGCCACCTGGTGGCCGCCAGCGAAGTGGCCCACGTGTTCTCGCTGGACGAGGTGGTGTTCGTGCCCACCGGCCGGTCGGCCCACAAGGAGGGCCGGCGGATCTCCCCCGCCGAGGACCGCTACCTCATGACGGTGATCGCCACCGCGTCCAACCCCCGGTTCTCGGTCAGTCGGATCGACATCGACCGGCCCGGCCCCACCTACACCGTCGACACCCTGCGCGACATGCGCCGCCTGCACGGCCCCGACACCGAGCTGTTCTTCATCACCGGCGCCGACGCCCTGGCGAAGATGCTCACCTGGCACAACGCCGAGGAGCTGTTCGAGCTGGCGCACTTCATCGGCTGCACCCGCCCCGGCCACAAGCTGGCCGACCCGGGGCTGCCGAACGGACGCGTCAGCCTCATGGAGGTGCCCGCCCTGGCGATCTCCTCCACCGAGTGCCGGGACCGGGTCCGGGCGGGCGAGCCGATCTGGTACCTGGTGCCCGACGGGATCGTCCAGTACATCAACAAGCGCGCCCTGTACCACGATCAGGCGGCATGAACGGAAGCTTTCCGGGGGTTCCCATTCCGGAAGTCGGTCTGACCTGCCCCGACTTCACTTGATATTGGTTTCCGCGCGACGCGGCACGGGCCATACCCTGGAAAGGAACCGCCCGGTGCGGAGCACCTGGCCGCACCGGGACACGACGACGAACGGGGCCGTTCCCGCAGCCCGTGAGAGGGTGGTGCAGGGAAACCGTCCCCGACAGGGAGGATCGCGAGCGCATCGTGACCGCATCCGACAGGGCCGTGCAGCTGGTCCGGCTCGCCGCCGAGGCGGCGAGCGACAAGCTGGCCGACGACATCCTTGCCTACGACGTCAGCGAGCAGCTGGTGATCACCGACGCCTTCGTGCTGTGCTCGGCGCCCAACGACCGGCAGGTCCGCGCCATCGTCGACGAGGTCGAAAAGCGCCTGCGCGAGGACGCCGACGCCAAGCCCGTCCGCCGCGAGGGCGAACGCGAGGGCCGCTGGATCCTGCTCGACTACATCGACGTCATCGTGCACATCCAGCACGAGGAGGAGCGCACCTACTACCGCCTCGAGCGGCTGTGGAAGGACTGCCCCGTCATCGAGCTGCCCGAGAGCGTCAACGCCCACTCGGCCCAGCGCGCCAGGCCCGTGGGGAGCCAGCGTGACTGAGCGCCGCAGAGAGCCCGGAAAACGCACCGTCGTCCTGTGGCGCCACGGCCAGACCACGTGGAACGTCGAACGCCGGTTCCAGGGCAGGACCGACATCCCGCTGGACGAGACCGGCGTCCGCCAGGCCGAACGCGCCGCCCGGCTGCTCGCGGCGCTGCGCCCGACGGCGATCGTGTCGTCCCCGCTCCAGCGGGCCGCCCGCACCGCCGACGCCCTCGCCGCCGTCACGGGCCTGCCCGTGCGGTACGACGACGACCTGGTCGAACGCCACGGCGGGGCCTGGGAGGGCCTGACCGCCCAGGAGATCCGCGAACGCTACCCGGCCGAGCGCGCGGCCTGGCAGCCCCCAGGCGGCGAGACCAGCGTCCAGGTGGCCAAGCGCGTCTGCGCCGCCATCGACCGCGCCCTGGACGACCTGGCTCCCGACGGGGTGCTCGTCGTCGCCTCCCACGGCGCGGCGATCCGCCTGGGCATGGCCCAGTTCCTCGGGCTGCCCGAGGACGTCTGGGACCGGCTCGGCGGCCTGTCCAACTGCTGCTGGTCCGTCCTCACCGAGATGCGCAAGGGCGGCTGGCGCCTGGCCGAGCACAACGCGGGCACCCTGCCCGAGCCGGTGCTGAGCGACGACCGCACCGACAACGGCGCCTGAACCGCCGTCGCCGGTAATCGATTCGAGTCCGCCGCCGGCGTCCTATACACTGGCGGAGCGCTGCGGGATGAAAGTCCACGCAGTGGCGGGGCTATGGCGCAGTTGGTAGCGCGCCTCCATGGCATGGAGGAGGTCTGGGGTTCGAATCCCCATAGCTCCACGCGCGAGCAGGAGGGTCGTGTCCGCGAGGGCACGACCCTCCTTCGTTGTTCATCCGGGAACGACTCCCACAGCGCCGGCCGCGGCCGCGTGCGCGGCCGCCCACCGTGGCCGCAACCGCGTCTCGGTGATCTGTTTCGGCGATCGTCCCGATTCGCCGCACCTTGTCGACCGAGCGCAGCCGCATCCCTGGCCGGCCGTCCCGAGCGGGCAGCCGATGGTCAGCGTCGTCGTGCCGTACGGGTGCCCGCAATCACCGCGAACGGATGCCGGAGACGAAGGCCGGGGCAGTGGGTGATCGTCCGAAGGTCCGGTGGCCGGCGCGGATGGCCACGCGGCGGTGGTGGACCGAGACGGGCGGCTGCTGTTGGCGAACCGGCGGTTGTGCGGGCGAGAAGCGGCCTGCCGATTGAACGGTCATGAACGCGGGCGGACGAGCTCTCCGCGGACCGGCGGCGTGCGGATGGCGCGAGTGGTGTCGCAGGTGCTCTAAGATGGTCATCGACCGGTCGAACCGGAATCCGGGGCTATGGCGCAGTTGGTAGCGCGCCTCCATGGCATGGAGGAGGTCTGGGGTTCGAATCCCCATAGCTCCACGTAATTCGGAATTCGGCGAATCGCCCCGTCTGATGGCGGGGCTTTTTCGTGTCCGCCCGCGCCTCGGCGACGGGCTGCTCGTCTTCCTGACGGCCGTGGTGGCGCCGGCTCCGTGGTGCCGACGCCATCGCTCGGAACCACGGAGCCGGCGCCAAAGTCCCGGGACACCCCAGGCCGAGCGTCAGCGAACGGCTTCGTTCTTCGGTATCCAGCGCAGGGCGAGGATGCCGAGTCCGGCGCAGAGCACGGCGGCGATGGCCATGGCGATGTGGAGGCCGCTCAGGAACGCCTCCTTGGCCTGTTCGATCGCCGGAGCCGTGGCGTCGAGGTCGAGGGTCTCCCCGAGCGTCGGGGCCAGATCGGGGCCGAGGAGCCGGAAGACCAGGGCCGCCGTGGAGCCGAGCAGAGCGATCCCCAGGGCGTTGCCGATCTCGTTGGAGGTCTCGGCGATCGCGCCGGCGGCGCCGGCCCGTTCCGGCGGCACGGCGGCCACGGCGGTGTCGGCCACGAGCGCGAACGAGATGCCGTAGCCGATGCCCGCGACGGCGGTGGAGGCGATGAACCAGCCGACTCCGCCGGTGGTCGCGGTCAGCAGCAACAGCGCCAGTCCGGCCGCCATGGTGAAGTGGCAGACGACCAGCGCGGTGCGTTTGCCGAGGCGTTCGGCCGCTCCCGGAGTGAGGACGCAGACCGCGGTCAGCACCGCCGCGCCCGGCAGGGCGAGCAACGCGGCCGTCAGCACGGAGAACCCGAGCACGGACTGCAGGTAGACGCCGGTCAGGTAGGCCGCGGCCGACCAGGCGAACAGGGACAGCACGCCGGTGATGATGGCGACGGTGAACACCTTCTCGCGGAACAGGCCGATGTCGACGAGCGGGTAGGCGAGCTTCCTCTGCCGAGCCGTGAACCAGATCAGCAGGAGGAGGCCCGCGATGCCGACGACGGCGACGCCGACGGAGGGGCCGTAGGCGGCGGCGTGCTTGACCGCGTAGACGGCGGCCAAGAGGCCCCCGGCGGACAAGACGATGCTGAGCGGGTCCACTGTGCCGGGGCGGGTGGCTTTGACCTCGCGCAAGGCGAACGGCGCGGCGCACAGGAACACGGCCACCACCGGCAAGTTGATCAGGAACACCGCGCCCCAGGCGAAGCGGTCGAGGAGCGCGCCGCCGATGATCGGGCCGATCGCGAAACCGGCGGCGAAGGTGGCGGCGAAGATCCCGATCGCTCGGGAGCGTCGGCGCGGGTCCTCGAACAGCTCGCTGAGCACCGCGAGCCCCGAGGGCAGGAGGGTGGCGCCTCCGAGTCCCATGAGCGCCCGGGACCCGATCAGCCACTCCGGTGCGGGCGAGAACGCGGCTCCGGCCGATCCGAGGCCGAACACCGCCGCGCCGATCATCAGCAGCCGCAGGCGTCCGAACCGGTCGCCGAGATTGCCGAACGCGATGAGCAGGGACCCCACGGCGAAGCCGTAGATGTCGAGGATCCACAGCGCCTGGTCGGCGGTGGGAGCCAGCGCGCGGGTGATGGTGGGCATCGTCAGGAACAGGATCGAGCCGTCCATCGACACCAGCAGCACCGGCCCGAGCACCACCAGCAGTCCGATCCAGGCGCGCCTGCCGGCCCGTGCCGGAGCGGCCGTCGAGGTCGGGACGCGAGAGTCGACGTTCATGGCCACCGATGCTCGAGACCGCCGCCGGACGCGGCCAGACCCCTGCCATGGGTACACCCGGCAGGGGCAGGAACGTCGTCTCACCGGTGCCTACGATGACCGGCATGCGGACGGAGACGCTGGGAGTGTTCCTCAAGACGCGCCGAGGCCGCATCACTCCCGAAGACCTGGGCCTGCGCAGCTACGGCACCCAGCGTCGCGTCCCCGGTCTGCGGCGTGAGGAGCTGGCGCATCTCGCCGGCGTGAGCGTCGGCTACTACACACGGCTGGAGCAGGATCAGGCGGGCACCGTGTCACGGCAGGTGCTCGACGCCCTCGCCCGCGTCCTGCGACTGGACGACGCCGAGACCGCCCACCTGCACAACCTCGCCCGCGGATCGGCGCCGCCCCGGCTGGAGACCCCCGCGCCGGAAGTCCTCGCGCCGCGCGTGTCGGCGCTGCTGGCGTCCCTCGACGACGCCGTCCCCGCGATCGTGCTCGGCCGACGCGGCGACATCCTGGCCTGGAACCGCACCGGCCACCAGCTCATGGCCGAACACCTCGACCACAGCGCTCCCGAGGACCCCGCGACGCGCCCGTCCGTCCCCCGGATGTTCTTCCTCGACCCGCTCCACCGCGACCTCTACCGCAACTGGGAGGAGCTCGCCCGCATCCACATCGGCTACCTGCGTTTGACCTCCGGTCGGTACCCGCACGACGCCAAACTCGCCGAACTCATCGGCGAGCTCACCATGCACAGCGCGGAATTCGCGGAACTGTGGGCCACTGGAGAGGTCGCGGACTGCACGAGCGGCCCCATGCACCTCCAACACCCCACCATCGGCCGGGTGGACGTCGACTACCAGGTCTGGCTCCAACCCGACAGCCCCGATCACCGTCTCGAGATCTACACACCGCGCGACGCCCGCTCCCGAGACGCCCTCGCCCTTCTATGACGACGACGGCCCGTCCAAGAGCCGCCCTCGGTCCGACGACAGGCGGACCGAGGGCGGCGTCGGGGAGGCCGAGCTGACGTGACCCGGGCGTCCTACCGGACCACCCGGTAGGTGAGGTGCGTGACGAGGCCGGTGCCGGACGGGGCGCCGACCGGTTCGAGATCCGTGTCGCCGACGCCCTCGAACAGACGCTCGCCCCGTCCCAGGATCACCGGGGCGACGTGGAGGCGCAGCTCGTCGATCAGCCCGGCCGCCAGGTACTGGTTCACCGTCTGCGCGCCGCCCGCGACGGCCACGTGGCGGTCTCCGGCCGCCTCGCGGGCCAGCGCCATGGCCGCCTCGATCCCCTCCGTGACGAACGTGAACGTCGTGCCGCCCTTCATGGCCAGCGGCTCGCGCGGGTAGTGCGTCAGGACGAACACCGGCGCGTGGTAGGGCGGCTCCTCGCCCCACCAGCCGGTCCAGTTCAGGTCCCAGTCGCCGCGGCCGGGGCCGAACATGTTGCGGCCCATGATGTAGGCGCCCGCGGAGTTGATGGCGTCCAGCACCTCCCGGTGCGCCTCCGGCTCGTCGAACATCCAGCGGTGCAGGCGCTGGCCGACGCCTTCGCCGAACGGGGCGTCCAGGCTCTGGTGCAGTCCCGCCACGTATCCGTCGATCGACATCGCCATGTCGCAGGTGACCTTCTGCATCTCGCGTCCTCCTTCCGGGGCGCGCGTCTCGCGCCGTTCACGGAGGAGTCGGAGCGGATCGGCCGTCCTCTACATGACCTGAAGAGAAATGTGGACAGGGCGGACGGCAAGCACGGCCGCGACGTCCCTCCGCATGCCCGCGAGGACGGACGCGGCGTCCTCGCAGCCGAGGTCGGCACGGGTGGAGTCGCTAGTGAGCACGCCACTGGCCGGCGGAGACCAAGGGACGACCAGGAATCTGCGCCTCCAGCTGCGCAAACGGCTGTACGTCGCACCATCGCGTCGCGCGACGGACCCCTGCGGCGCGTACAGCGGCGATCACGGTGTCGGCGGGGCGCCGCGGACGAGGTGATGCACATCACGCAAACTGGCACTGTCTGACCTTTTACACCTTATGCAACTTCGTCGTACGGTGAGGGCATGTCCGTGGAGGTGGGCCTGCGCGAGCGGAAGAACGGCCGCGACCTGGGACGCGTTGAGCCGCGCGGCGGTGCGGCTGGTGCCGGCGCGGGGCATGGACCGCGGCACGGTGGAGGCGATCGCCGACGAGGCGGGCGTCTCGCCGCGGACCTTCCACGACGGTGTGCGCGCGCTGATCGACGGGGTGCGGGCCCGGCCGCCCGACGAGCCGGTCCGGCATTCGTTGCGCCAGGCGGCCCTGGACGTGCCGTCCCCGGCCGCGCAGGAGACCGGCGCGTTGCTGTGCGTGCCGACATGAGTGCGCTGTTCGATGCGGCATTCGCCCGGCCCGGCGCCGCACTCGCGCCCTCCTGACCCCCGCACCGAGACCCCGGTCCGACCCCGACCCTCGCCCCTGCGGCCTCGGTCCGCCGTCAGGCCGACCGCCGGACCCGTCCACGGCTTCCCACCCTCCTCGCGTCTGACGAGCCCAGCCCGTCGTCAGGCGAGTCCGCCGCCCGTCGCGGCGGTGATCGCGACCGATTCGTCATCGATGGGGTTTCGCATGGCCACGTTCCTGTATCGGCTCGCCCGCCTCTCGTACAGGAGGCGGAGGCTCGTCGCCCTGCTCTGGGCGGGGCTGCTGGCGCTGTCCGCCGTCGCCGCCGCCACGCTGAGCGGACCGACCGCGAGCGACTTCTCCATGCCCGGCACCGAGTCGCAGCGGACGATCGACGTCCTGCGCAAGCGGATGCCGCAGGTGCGGGCGGAGGCGGCGACCGCGCGCCTGGTGTTCGCCGCCCCCGAGGGCGGCACGCTCACCTCCGGGGCGAACCGGGCCGCCGTCGAGCAGGTGGTCGGCAGGCTGAGGACCGCCCCGCAGGTGGCGAACGTGGCCGACCCGTTCCAGGCCGGGGCCGTCTCCCCGGACGGCAGGATCGCCTACGCCCAGGTCACCTACCGGGTGACCCCGATCGACGTGACCGATGAGGCCCGCGACGCGCTCGACAAGGCCGCCGAGCCGGGACGCGCCGCGGGGCTGACCGTCGAGATGGGCGGCCCCGCAACCGAGGGCCTTCCCGCGCAGAGCGCCGGCGAGGTCATCGGTCTGGCCGTCGCCGCCGTGGTGCTTCTGATCACGTTCGGGTCGCTGATCGCGGCCGGGCTGCCGCTGCTCAACGCGGTCCTCGGCGTGGGCATCGCCATGGCCGGCATCACTGCCGCGACCGGCCTGGTGGACATGAGCTCCACCACCCCGACGCTGGCGCTGATGCTCGGCCTCGCCGTGGCGATCGACTACGCGCTGTTCATCGTCTCCCGCTACCGGCACGAGCTGCGGGCGGGCCGCGACGGCGAGGAGGCCGCGGGCCGCGCGGTGGGCACCGCCGGCTCGGCGGTGGTGTTCGCCGGGCTGACCGTCGTCATCGCGCTGGCCGGCCTGGCCGTGGTCGACATCCCCATCCTCACCGAGATGGGCGTCGCCGCCGGGTTCGCCGTCGCCGTGGCCGTGCTCATCGCGCTCAGCCTGCTGCCCGCGCTGCTCGGCTTCGCCGGGGACCGCGTGCTCGGCGGCCGCATCCCCGGGCTGCGCGGCGGCCACGGCGGCGCCCGGGCGCCGATGGGGGAGCGGTGGGCCCGGTTCGTCGTGCGCCGCCCGCTGCCGGTGCTGCTGCTCGCCGTCGTCGGCATGGGCGCGGTGGCCGCGCCGGCGCTGGACCTGCGGCTCGGCCTGCCCGGCGACGAGAGCAAGCCGTCGCACACCACCCAGCGCAAGGCCTACGACCTGCTCAGCCAGGGCTTCGGGCCCGGGTTCAACGGGCCGCTCATGGTGGTGGTGGACGGGCCGAACGCCGCGGCGGCCGCGCAGCGG
This sequence comes from Actinomadura rubrobrunea NBRC 15275, assembly GCF_001552235.1. Lineage (NCBI taxonomy): Bacteria > Bacillati > Actinomycetota > Actinomycetes > Streptosporangiales > Thermomonosporaceae > Actinomadura > Actinomadura viridilutea. Next base: position 16,286 of record NZ_BCQU01000105.1, read on the forward strand.
TTCACCGAACGCATCCAGGGCCTGGGCGGCGTGGCCGTCGTGACGCCCGCGGCCGCCGACCGCGCCGGGGACACGGCCGTGATGACGGTCGTGCCGAAGAGCGGACCCGGCGACAAGGCCACCGAGGACCTCGTCCAGCGCATCCGCGACCTGCCGGCCGTCGGCGGCGCCGAGGCGCTGGTCACCGGGACGACCGCCATGAACATCGACGTGTCGGCCAAGCTGTCGGCGGCGCTGGCGCCCTACCTCGCGGTGGTCGTCGGACTGGCGTTCGTCCTGCTGACGCTGGTGTTCCGGTCGATCGTGGTGCCGCTGAAGGCCGCCCTCGGCTTCCTGCTGTCGGTGGCCGCGACGTTCGGCGCCGTGGTCGCGGTGTTCCAGTGGGGCTGGCTCGCCGAGCCGCTCGGCGTCGACCAGACCGGCCCGATCATCAGCATCATGCCGATCTTCCTGATCGGGGTGGTGTTCGGGCTGGCCATGGACTACCAGGTGTTCCTGGTGACCCGGATGCGCGAGGAGCACGTGCACGGCGCCGCGCCCGGGGACGCGGTGGTCACCGGGTTCCGGTACGGCGCCCGGGTGGTCGCCGCGGCCGCCGTCATCATGATCGCCGTGTTCGCCGGGTTCGTCACGGCGGACGAACCCATGATCAAGATGATGGGGTTCGCGCTGGCGGCCGGGGTGGCCTTCGACGCCTTCGTCGTCCGGATGGTGATCGTGCCCGCGGTGATGGCCCTGCTCGGCCGCGCCGCCTGGTGGCTGCCGTCCTGGCTGGACCGGATCCTGCCGGACGTCGACGTCGAGGGGGAGAAGCTGCGGCGGCTGCTCGGCGAACGGCCCGCCGACGCGCCCGACCACCGGGAGCCGCAGCCCGCCGGCCCCGCCTGACCGCCCGGGAGGACGCCCGCCGCGGCGGCCGGGCGTCCTCCCGGCCCGCTGCCGTGTGCGTACGGGACCGTGCGGCGGGACCGCGTCGGACGGCTCAGGCGGCGATCGTGTAGCGCAGGACCGCGCCCACGCCGAGCCCCGCGTACGGCTCGTCCGGCGGCACGATGAACAGCTCCCCGTCGGCGCACGCGGCGGCGCGGATCAACGCCGCGTCGGCGCGGTCCTGCACGGGGTCGTCGACGCCGCTCTCGCGCAGCTCGTCGGCGGTCAGGGCCAGGTCGCCGGGCCGGGGCCCCACCCACAGCCGGGCCGGGGAGAACGGGTCGTCGTCCAGCAGCAGGCATTCGACCTGGCCGCGGCGCAGCGCCTGCACGGTGGCGGGCAGGCCCGCGACCGCGCGCTGCCCGTGGGCCAGCTCGCGTTCGAACCTCTCCGCGACCGCGCCGACCCGCTCGGTGCGCTTGAGGTCGAGGATGCGGCGGATCTCGGCGTCCAGCGCCGCGCCGTCGGCCCCGTCGGCGCGGGAGCCGCGGTCGGCCTCGACGGTCCGGCCCCGCAGCCTCTCGGAGATCTCCTCCAGCACCGCGCCGCGCGCCTGGACGTCCCCGGCGATCACGACGGCCTCGGCGCCGCACCGCTCGGCCGCGTGGTCGACCTCGCGGCCCACCTTCTTGGCGTTGGCCTTCCACGCCATCGCGGCCGCGCGCTGGAACCGCGACTGGTTCCAGTCGCCGGCCTTGGTCTTGCGGATCGGGTACTCCTCGTCGCCCTCGACCTCGATGACGCGCCGCCGCCCGTCCGCGGTCACGCAGCAGATCTCCCCGCCGCGGCGGTCGACCAGCACCCGCACGTACGGCAGCCGCTCGCCGCGCGCCGCCAGGCAGGGCAGCACGTGCGGCAGCGGCGCCATCCGGGCCAGCGAGACGGCCGGGGGACCGGGCAGCCGCTCGGCGAGCGCGACCTCGCCGTCCGCCGCGAAGATCGCCATTCCGGCGGAGCGGCGCGCGTGCAGGTCGTCCAGCACGGTCTCCTCGACGGCCCGCAGCGTGTCGCGGGGCGCCCCCTGCTCCTCCAGGTGCGCGCGCAGCGCCCGCCACCGCAGCTCGGCGGCCTTGGACACGTCCTCGGTGGTGCGGGTCAGGTCCACGTACACGGAGACGTACGGGCCCGACCGGCGATACAGCGGTTTGAGGAAAGTGAGATCCATGCGGCGGCTGTACCCGTGACGTCCACGTCAAACGTCAAATGCACACCATCGCGGGGCAATGCGCCTGGGCCGGGCCGCCCGGCCCGCGGACCGGCCGCGGCGGCGGCACCGGCCGAGCCGTCCACCCCCTCGTGCCGCGCAGAGCAGCCAGGGCAGGCGATCGTCTCGCGGGAGCGTTCGCGTCGATCCCGCCCGCCTGGGGCGAACGCGCACCTGACGCCCTGACCCGAGCATCGAAGGCGAATCATGCGGCAAACGGCGGGTAACGGAGGGGAGATCGAGGAGACGACTCCACCGGCGAAAGGGGACGCCATGACCGAGGACATCGCGGGCGGCGACCCGGAGCGGCGATACACCTCCAGTCCCGAGGACGAGGGCATCCCCGACCTGCAGGACGGCACCCCCGGGCAGCGGTGGGCCGAGGACCCGCAGGAGGCCGCCGTCCCCGGCGACCGGCCCATGGCCCTCGACGAGTTCGGGATGACCGAGGAGGAGATGCGCCAGGGCGAATCCCTCGACATGCGGCTGGCGCGCGAAGAACCCGACATCGCCGAGGCGCCGCCGGACGAGCCGTACCGGCCCGCCGGCCGCATCGTCGAGGAAGACGAGGGCGTCCGCCCCGACACCGAGGACGAGGCCGTCGCCTACGACGTGGGCCCCGACGGCGGCGGCTACAGCGCCGAGGAACGCGCCATGCGCATCGAAGACGAATAGCCCGGACACCCGCATAGCCCGGACACCCGCAGAACGACGGCCCGAGACGGGGCCGCCCACCCGGTCGCCGTCCCAAGTAGCCGGACGATCGGCACGGTTCCGGCACCGGTCCCCACAGGAGACAATGGCGACTGGAAGGGGGACCGCCTGCGCATCGGCATCCTTGGCCCGCTCGACGTGCGAGACGGGGGCTCGGGACGACCCGTGCCGTTGAACGGCCCCCGATTGCGCACCCTGCTGATCCGCCTGGCCGTGGACCCGGGCCGTTGGGTGCCGGTCGAACGACTCCTCGACGACATCTGGGACGGCGCCCCTCCCACCGGAGGCGCGGGCGCGCTGCACGCACTCGTGTCCCGGCTGCGCGCCGCCGCCGGACGCGGCCTCGTCGAACACGGACCGCCCGGATACCGGCTCGCTATCGACCCGGGCGACGTCGACGCGGTCGCCTTCGAACGGCTCACCGCCGCCGCGCGCGCCTGCACAGACCCGGCCCGCCGCGCCGAACAGCTGCGCACCGCCCTGAAACTGTGGCGGGGCCCAGCGCTCGCCGACGTCGCCGACGCCGAGTTCGCCGCCGCAGCCATCACCCGGCTGGAGGGCCTGCGCCTGACCGCGATCGAGGACCGCATCGAGGCCGACCTGGCGGTCGGCGACCCCGCCGACCTCGTCCCGGAGCTGGAGGCGCTCACCGTCGCGCACCCGCTGCGCGAACGGCTGCGCGGGCAGCTGATGCGCGTGCTGTACGCGACCGGACGGCAGGCCGAAGCCCTCACCGTGTACGAGGAGACCCGCCGGACCCTCGCCGACCGCCTCGGCGTCGACCCGTCGCCGGAGCTGGCGGAGCTGCACCTGGCCATCCTGCGCCGCGACCCGGCCCTCGCCCGCCCCGCCCGGGACCGTCCCGCGGCGGCGACGGCCGGCGCTCCCGCGGCGGCCGTCGAGCACGCCTTCGCGGCGCCGTCGGCGACCGAGACGCCGAGCCGGCGCCGTACGAACCTGCCGGCCCAGCTCACCAGCTTCGTCGGACGCGAGGAGGAGTCGCGGCAGGTCGCCAAGCTGCTGCGGGAGTCGCGCCTGGTCACCCTGACCGGCCCCGGCGGCGCGGGCAAGACCCGGCTGGCCTGCGAGGCCGCCGCCCCGCTGGTCGACGTCACCCCCGACGGCGTGTGGTTCGTCCCGCTGGCGTCGGTGAGCGCCGCCGGCGACGTGTGCCCCGCCGTGCTGGCCGCCCTCGACCTGGTCGAACCGGTCCGCTCCAGCACCGAGACGCGGTCCCCGGCCCGCTCCCTGGACCGGCTCGTCGACGCCCTCGCGTCCTGGGACGCCCTGCTCGTCCTCGACAACTGCGAGCACCTCGTCGAGGCCGCGGCGGAACTGGCCGACCGGCTGCTCGCCGCCGCCCCGAACGTGCGGATCCTCGCCACCAGCCGCGAACCGCTCGGCATCACCGGCGAGTCGCTGTGCCCGGTGCCGTCCCTGCCCCTGCCGCCGCCCGACGCCGACCCGCGGGAGGCCGTGCGGCACGCCTCCGTCCGCCTGCTCGCCGACCGGGCGGCGGCCGTCCGCCCCGGCTTCACCGTCGACGACGAGACCGTCGGCCCCGTCGTCGCCATCTGCCGCGCCCTCGACGGCATCCCGCTGGCGATCGAGCTGGCCGCCGCCCGCATGCGCGCCCTGACCCCCGCGCAGGTCGCCGACCGCCTCGGCGACCGCTTCCGGCTGCTGACCGCGGGCAGCCGCGCGGCGATGCCCCGGCACCGCACCCTGCGCGCGGTGGTCGACTGGAGCTGGGACCTGCTGGACGAGGCCGAACGCGCCGTCCTGCGCCGCCTGTCGGTGTTCGCGGGCGGCGCCGCCCCGGAGGCCGCCGTGCGCGTGTGCGCGTCCCCCGCCGGGGCGGGCGGCCCGGACGCCGACGACGTGCTCGACGTGATCGCCTCGCTGGTCGAGAAGTCCCTGGTGATGGCGGAAGGCGCCACCGAGGTCCGCTACCGGCTGCTGGAGACCGTGCGCGTGTACGCGGACGAACGCCTCGCCGAAGCGGGCGAAGGCGACCGCGTCCGCGACGCGCACGCCGCCTACTACCTGGAACTCGCCGAACGCGCCGAACCGGAGCTGCGCGGCCGCGACCAGCTGCTCTGGGGCGACCGCCTGGCCGCCGAACACGACAACTGCGTCGCCGCGCTCCGCCACGTCGTCCGCACCCGCGACGTCCGCACCGGGCTGCGGCTCGTGGCCGCGCTGACCTGGTTCTGGTTCATGCGCGACCTGGAGATGGAGGGCGGCGTCTGGGCCATCGCCGTCCGGGATCTGGCGGGCCCCACCGCGCCACCGGGCCTGGAGGAGCAGTACGCCATCTGCTTCCTCCTCGCCTCCCTGGTGGGCAAGATCCAGGACGAGCAGGGGTTCCCCACCCAGGAGGACATGCGCGACACGCTGAAAGACGCCCTCCGCCTCGTGCCGCCCAATCCGAGGCACCCGGTCCTGCACCTGGCCGAGCCGCTGCTGGGGCTCGTCTCGGGACGGCAGGAGGACGCCCGGCGGCTGCTGGGCGGCGTCGAACGCCATCCCGACCCGTGGGGCCGGTCGATGGGGCTCGCCCTGCGCGGCGAGTTGGGCCTGCACGCCGGAGAGATCGACGCCGCGTTCGCCGACATGAGCGCCGGATACGAGGGCTTCCGCGCCATCGGCGACCGCATGGGCATGCTGATCGGGCTCGGCGGACTCACCGAGGTCGCCCTCGCTCGCGGCGAGGCCGAGACCGCCCTGCGCTTCGTCGAGGAGGCGCTCGGCTACTCGTCCCTGGGAGTGAACCCCGAACTGGGCGCCACGCTGCTCACGCACCTGGGCCGCATCCACGCGGAGCTCGGCGAAGTGGAACGCGGCCGCCGGGAGATCCGGGAGGGCGTCCAGAGCCAGATACGGATCGGGCAGCACGCCGACGCGACGATCGGCTACCTGGCGCTGTGCGAGCTGAGCCGCCGCACCGGGGATCTGGCGGACGCGCGCGCCCTGCTGGACGAGGCCCTCGCCATGGTGGAGCCGCGCATGGGCCGCGCGGACTACGTGCAGCCGACCGCCCTCACGTTCAGCAAACTCGGCTGCCTGGCAGCACAGGAGGGCGACCTGGCCGCCGCGGAACAGTGGCATGCCCGGGCCATGGAGGTGGCGCGCAACGCGGTCTGGCTGAGCAACCAGGCGCTCGCGACCCTCGTCGAGGGCCTGGCCGCGCTCGCCTCCGCGCGCGGCGACCACCGCAGGGCCGCCGAACTGCTCGGCACGGCCCGCACGCTCCACGGCTACCACGACCGGACGAGCTTCGACGTCCGCCGCACCGAGACCGCCGCCACCGCCGCCCTCGGGGAGACCGAGTACTCGGTGGCATACGAGAAGGGGCGCTCCGTCACCCGTGAGGCCGCCCTCACCCTGACCCCCGCCTCCTGAACCCTTCGCCCGCGGAAGACCGCGGGTCCGCAGGACGCGCCGGGCTCCGAGGTCAAGTGGGGAACCCCGCCGAGCGGGATACGGCGAAATCCCGCCCCGTCCAACGGCGCCGCCCAGTCGGGCCGGCCGCCGCGGCGGCACGGCCGCACAAGCTCCAGCATCCCGGTTCGAGGCTCCTGAAAGCCGCTCGGCGCGTATCACGTATGTCATGTCCCGCCTTCCGTTCGGCTGTCATGCACGGCTCCAGGCTCGGGGCGCCCGCTGACGCGCCGCTGACACCGCGGGCGACCGCGCTGACATCCCGCTGACGCGGGACTCGCCGCGAGCCGGACCGAAGGCAGCGAACCCGGCTGTGACCAGGCGGTTCTGGGGAGGAGGCGAAGACGCTGGAGCCCTTGATTTGACGGGAGTTCCGCGACTGCCTAATC
>NZ_BCQU01000106.1:0-22919 GCF_001552235.1 Actinomadura rubrobrunea NBRC 15275
CCCGGCGCCCGCGCGGCCGGCCGTCCGGCGGCGCCCGCGGCGCACTTCAGCGGCGGCGGCCGAGGCGGCCGCGGACGCGTTCGCGCAGTGAGCGCTTGGGCGCGCGGGCCCGCACCGAACCGAAGATCATCGTGCCGCCGATCTCGACCGTGGGGCCCTCGCCGTAGGGGCGGGTGCGCACGTCGCGGGTGCTGAGGACGGTGCGACCGGTGACGTCCACGCGGACGCCGTCGGGCACCAGCAGGCGGATGCGCCCGCCGAGCACCAGCGCGTCCAGCACGACGTGCCGCCGCTGCAGCACGGCCTCGCGCAGGTCGAGCTCGACGGTGCCGAACAGCGCCAGCAGCGGCAGCCGGACCGGCACCACCCACCGGCCCTCCCGGCGCACCCGGCCGAACATGACCGTGACCGGACGGTCGTCGACCAGGATCGGCTGGCTCTCCCGGGGGACGAGGTCGGCGGTGAGACCGGTCAGTTCGCCGAGGGTGCGGGCGGCGTAGGCGCGTTCGGTGCGTTCGGCGTGCTCCTCGACGGTGAGCCGTCCGTCGGCGAGCGCCTCCCGCAGCACGGCCGCCACGCGTTCCCGGTCGGCGTCGGAGGCGCGAAGGTCGCGCACGCTCGGCGCTTCCGGGGGGCGTCGGCCGGAGATCTCCACGTTTTAGAGGGTAGCGGCCGCCTCCGCCGCTCCGGCCGCGCCGCGGACACCGCGCCGCCGGGGCACGGACGGGGAAAGGGGCGTCCACGGCGGGAAAAACCTCTGGGGTTCGTCCGGCCCGCCACCTACAGTGGCCGCATGATCGGCGAGCGTGATGCGCGGAGCTCCGTCCGGGAGCCGGCGGGCGAGGGCGCGGCCGCCGTCAGCCTGCGCGGCGTCGTCAAACGCTTCGGCGACTTCACCGCGGTGGACGGCCTCGACCTGGAGGTGGCGCCGGGCACCTGCCTGGGGCTGCTCGGCCCGAACGGCGCCGGCAAGTCCACGACGATGAAGCTGCTGACCGCGCAGGCGATCGCCGACGAGGGGACGATCCGCGTGCTCGGGCTGCCGGTGCCCGCCGAGTCCAAGCGGGTGCGGGCGGCGATGGGCGTCGTGCCGCAGCAGGACAACCTTGACGAGGAGCTGACCGTCCGGGAGAACCTGGAAGTGTTCGCGCACCTGTACCGGGTGCCGCGGCGCGAGCGGCGGCGGGCGGTGGAGGACGCCCTGGCCCTGGCGCATCTGACCGGCCGCGCGCACACCAAGGTCGACGACCTGTCGGGCGGCATGCGCCGGCGGCTGCTGATCGCGCGCGGGCTGGTGCACCGGCCCGCGCTGGTGCTGCTGGACGAGCCGACGGTCGGCCTGGACCCGCAGGTCCGCGCCGAGCTGTGGGGGCTGATCGACGGGCTGCGCTCGCGCGGCACGACGGTGCTGATGTCCACCCACTACATCGAGGAGGCCGAGCGGCTCGCCGACGACTGCGCGCTGATGTCGCGCGGCCGGGTGGTGGCCCGCGGCGCGCCCGCCGCGCTGATCGCCGAGCACGCCGGGCGGCGGGTCGTCGAGCACTCCGGCCCGCCGGAGCGGCTGGCGGAGGTCGAGCGGCTGGCGCACGCCGCGGGGCTGCCGACCCGGCGCACCGGCCCGTCGGTGTCGGTGCTGAAGGCCGAGTCGATGCCGCCGTCGCTGGCCGACGAGCTGGGGCCGGACGGCGCCTACCGCGCCGCGACCCTGGAGGACGTGTTCGTGGTGCTCACCGGGGAGAAGGTGGAATGACCGCGTCCCACGGGACGGCGGGCGGCGCGGCGGACCGGCCGGCGCCGCCGCGGCCGCTGCGCGCGTTCGAGCTGGCGCCCATCCGCGGCATCTGGCGGCACGAGCTGGCGCTGTTCCGCCGCTACTGGAGGTCGCAGACGTTCGCGGCGACCGTCGAGCCGACGTTCTACCTGCTGGCGTTCGGCTACGGGTTCGGGTCGCTGGTCGCGGTCGTGTCCGGGATGCGCTACCTGGACTTCATGGCGACCGGCGTGGTCGGCATCGCGGCCCTGTTCACCGCCGTGTTCCCCGGCATGTTCAACGGCTACATCCGCAGGGTGTTCCAGCACACCTACGACGCGATCCTGGCGACGCCGGTGGACGTGCACGAGCTGGTCACCGGCGAGGCGCTGTGGATCGCGGCCAAGTCGTCGGTGTACTCGTGCACGCCGCTGCTGGTGGCGCTGTTCTTCGGCCTGGACCCGTCGCTCGGCATGCTGCTGGTGCCGTTCGTGGTCTTCTGGCTGGCGCTGGGGTTCGCGCTGTTCGGGATGTGGACGTCCACGGTGGTGCCGTCCATCAACTCGTTCGACTACGTCATCACGGGCGTGGTGACGCCGCTGTTCCTGGTGGCGGGCACGTTCTTCCCGGTGGACGCGCTGCCGGAGTGGGCGCGGTACGTGGCGCTGGCCAACCCGCTGTACCACTGCGTGCAGCTGGTGCGGCACGCGGTGTTCGGGCTGCGTCCGCTTGCCGACCTGGGGCATCTGGCGCTCCTGGTGGTGTTCTCCGCGCTGATGTGGCTGCTGACCGTCCGCGGCATGCGCCGCCGCCTGATCGACTGATTCCCGCAGCCTTCCCCCGAAGCGGCCGTTTCGCTGGCGCCGCGCTGCCGGTACCCTGGCGCACTGCCACCCTGACGCGAATTTTTCTCACCTTCGGCCCGGTGGCAGGAAGGCGGGCGCCGCATGACCGCGCAGATCACCGGACGGGACCGGCGGGCACGGCTGGCCGCCTCCACCGCGTTCGCCGTGCAGGGACTGTGCTTCGCGACGCTGGTGACGCAGGTGCCGCGCGTGCAGGACGCCCACGGCCTCAGCGACGCCGCGCTGTCGCTGGTGCTGCTGATGGTGCCGGTGATCGCCGGGCTGGGCAGCGTCCTGGCGGGGGCGGTGTTCGCGCGCGCCGGCAGCGGGCCGGTGCTGCGCGTCACGCAGCCGGCCGTGTGCCTCACGGTGGTGCTGATCGGGGCGACCGGCGGCGACGCGGCGCTCTACGCGGCGGCGGCGCTGTTCGGGCTGTTCGTCGGGGCGGTGGACGCGGCGATGAACGCCCAGGCCGTCGCGGTCGAGCGCCGCTACGGCATGAGCCTGATCACCGGCTGCTACGCGGTGTGGAGCGTCGCCGGCATCCTGGGCGGCCTGTGGGCGTCGCTGTCGAACCGGATCGACCTGCCGCTGCCGGCCTGCTTCGCGGCGGCCGCCGCGGTCGGCCTGGCGGGGACGCTCGGCACCGGGCGCCTGCTGTACACGCGGCACGAGGAGGGCGACGGACCGAGCGCCGAGGAGCTGAAGGCGGCCGGGCGGCGCGTCCCGTGGCGGCCGATCCTCGTCGTGGGCACCGCGATGGCCGTGGCCTATCTCGCCGACGCGGCCCTGTCCAACTACGGCGCCAAGTACCTGGCCGACGAGCTGTCCGGCGACGGCTGGGTGGCCCCGCTGGGCTATGTGGCCTACCAGATCGCGATGGTGGTCAGCCGCACCGCCGCCGACTTCGGCGTGCGGCGCTCGGGCCCGGTGCGCGTGGTGCGCGCCGGCGGCGCGGTCGGCCTGGTCGGCATGGCGGGCGTGGTCGCCGCGCCGAACGCGGCCGTCGCCATCGCCGCGTTCGCGGCGGCCGGGCTGGGCCTCAGCGTGATCGCCCCGGTGGCGTTCTCGGCCGCGGCGAAGGTGGACCCGACGGGGCTCGGCGTGGCCGTGGCGCGCGTGAACGTCTTCAACTACGTGGGGTTCGTCGCCGGCGCGGCCGTGGTGGGGGCGATCGCGCCCGTCCACCCGGACCACGGGCTGCGGCTGGCGTTCATCGTGCCGACGGCGCTGGTGCTGCTGGTGTTCGCCACGGCCAAGGGCTTCGACCCCGTGGCGGACGCGACCGCGCGGCCGGGCGCTCCGGCGATGGAGCGCCCGGCCGTCTGAGCACGCGACCCGACGCTCACGGCCGGGCCTCCCGAAACGGGACGCCCGGCGGTCGGGCGAGTCGGCCGGACGCCGATCAGGCGTCTTCGAGGGCGATGACGGCGCGTTCCCCGGCGGCCTGCGCCTCCTCGGGGGTCATGTCCTGCAGAGCGCGGGCCAGGGCCGCCTCGGCGGCGTCCACGGCCGCCCGGGCGGTGACCGCGTGCTCCTGAGCCCTTTCGAGGTCTCCCAGCCCGACGCAGTCGAACGCCACCTGCGCGTCGTGCGCGGCCATCTTCAGCTGCCGCGCGGCCTCGTCCAGACTCATCACAGACCTCCCTTGGGGGCGGGAGTCTCTTCCTACCCTCCGGCACCCTCCGTAACCGCCTTACCCAGCAGTTCGGCCGCGCGCGCGAGGCGCGCCTCCGGCAGCCGGGCGTAGCCGAGCACCAGCGCGGGCGCCTGCCCGGCGCGGGCGGCCGACCACAGGGGCGCGGCCCCGGCCACCGCCACTCCCGCGCGGGCGGCGGCCTCGACGACGGCCTCCTCGTCGCATCCCCGGGGCAGTTCCAGGTACAGGTGGATCCCGGCGGAGATTCCCCGCACAGTCGCATCGGGCACGTGGACGCGCAGCGCATCTACTAGGGCGTCGCGGCGGGCGCGGTACTGCCGCCGCATGACACGCAGGTGCCGGTCGTATGCGCCTTCGGAGATGAAGCGCGCCAGCGTGTACTGCTCCACCACCGGGTGCCCGAGGTCGGTGCGGGCGCGGTAGGCGCGCAGCCGTTCGGCCATGTGCGGCGGCGCCACGACCCATCCCAGCCGCATGGCCGGTGCCAGGGACTTGCTCACCGACCCGAACAGGACGACGCGTTCGGGCGCGATGCCCTGCATGCACCCGACGGGGTCGCGGTCGTAGCGGAACTCCGCGTCGTAGTCGTCCTCCAGGATGACGGCGTCCGACTTGCGCGCCCACGCGACGAGAGCGGCGCGGCGTTGCGGAGCCAGCACCACGCCCGTCGGGTATTGGTGCGCGGGCGTCACCAGCACCGCGCGCGCCCGGGTGCGCGCGAGCGCGTCGACGTCCAGGCCGTCGCGGTCCACGGGGACGCGCACCACCCGGATGCCCGCGGCCTCCAGCATGGGCAGCTGCCGCACGCTCGCGGGGTCCTCGACGGCGAGCACGCGGTGCCCGTCCTCGACGAGCAGCCGCACGGCGGCCGCGATCCCCTGGGCGACGCCGTTCATCACCACCACCTGCTCCGGGCCTGCGTGCGCGGCGCGGACGCGGCCGAGGTATCCGGCCAGCTCGGCGCGCAGCGCGGGCACCCCCGCCGGGTCGGCGTAGTCGAGCTCGTCGTTCGGCAGGTCGCGCAGCACCGCGCGCATCGTCGCCAGCCACCGCGTCCGGGGGAAGGCGCCCAGGTCCGGAACGTTGGGCCGCAGGTCGTAGGCGAACGCGCCGTCGGATCGCCGCGCGTCGGCGGCGGGCGTCTCCCGGGCCGGCGGCGGCTCCTGGACGGGCGCCTTGCGCACGGTCGCCTTCGGCGCCGCTGACGCGACGTGCCGAGACCGCGGGCCGCGCCGCGGGGAGTCGTCGGGGTGGGCCAGGGGCGCGACCCGGGTTCCGTCGCCGCGCCGCGCGAGCAGGAAGCCCTCGGCGACGAGCTGTTCGTAGGCGGCGACCACGACGCCGCGGGACACGTCGAGGTCGCGGGACAGGTCGCGGCTCGAAGGCAGCCGCGTCCCGGGGGCCAGCCGTCCCGAGCGGATCGCCGCGCGGAAGCCGGCGGCGATCTGTGTGGCGAGCCGCCCGGCGGACCGGTCGAGGGGAAGATGCAGATCCGTCACATCAGGTTCAGCGTTCGGGACGCCGATTCCCGTCACGCGTGGACCAGCGGCCCGTCCCCCTGCGCCGTGCCGCGACGCGGCGGTCGTACGCTGTAGGGCGGCCCACCCACGTCGCGGGCGCGCCCTGCCGGGTGCGCCCGCGAGCATGAGCGCGCGAGGTTCATCGATGCCCGAGTTCTCCTACACGGACCTGCTGCCGACCGGCCCGGACGACACCGAGTACCGGCTGCTGACCTCCGACGGCGTGTCGACGTTCGAGGCGGGCGGGCGGAGGTTCCTGCAGGTCGAGCCGGAGGTGCTGCGGCTGCTCACCGAGACGGCCATGCGCGACATCGCGCACCTGCTGCGGCCCTCCCACCTGGCGCAGCTCCGCAAGATCCTGGACGACCCGGAGGCCAGCCCCAACGACCGGTTCGTGGCGCTGGACCTGCTGAAGAACGCGGGGATCGCCTCCGGCGGCGTGCTGCCCATGTGCCAGGACACCGGCACCGCCATCGTCATGGGCAAGCGCGGCCAGCACGTGCTCACCGACGGCCGCGACGAGGAGCACATCTCCCGCGGCGTGTTCGACGCCTACACCCGGCTGAACCTGCGCTACTCCCAGATGGCGCCGCTCACCATGTGGGAGGAGAAGAACACCGGCACCAACCTGCCCGCGCAGATCGAGCTGTACGCCACGTCCGGCGGCGAGTACAAGTTCCTCTTCATGGCCAAGGGCGGCGGCAGCGCCAACAAGTCGTTCCTGTACCAGGAGACCAAGGCCGTCCTGAACCTCAAGCGGATGATGGCCTTCCTGGAGGAGAAGATCCGCTCGCTGGGCACCGCGGCCTGCCCCCCGTACCACCTGGCGATCGTGGTCGGCGGGACGTCCGCCGAGTACGCGCTCAAGACCGCCAAGTACGCGTCCGCGCGCTACCTGGACGCCCTGCCCACCGAGGGGTCGCCGCTCGGCCACGGCTTCCGCGACCTGGAGCTGGAGGAGCAGGTGCTCGAGCTGACCCGCGAACTCGGCATCGGCGCGCAGTTCGGCGGCAAGTACTTCTGCCACGACGTGCGCGTGGTGCGGCTGCCCCGGCACGGCGCGTCCTGCCCGGTGGCGATCGCGGTGTCGTGCAGCGCCGACCGGCAGGCCCTCGCCAAGATCACCGAGGAGGGCGTGTTCCTGGAGCGGCTGGAGACCGACCCGGCCCGCTTCCTGCCGGACACCACCGACGACGAGCTCGGCGGCGAGGTCGTGCGCATCGACCTCAACCGGCCCATGGACGAGATCCGCGCCGAGCTGAGCCGCTACCCGGTCAAGACCCGGCTGTCGCTGACCGGGCCGCTGGTGGTGGCGCGCGACATCGCGCACGCCAAGATCAAGGAGCGGCTGGACGCGGGCGAGCCGATGCCGTCGTACCTGCGCGACCACGCCGTCTACTACGCCGGCCCCGCCAAGACGCCCGACGGGTACGCCTCCGGCTCCTTCGGCCCCACGACCGCCGGGCGCATGGACTCCTACGTCGAGCAGTTCCAGGCGGCGGGCGGCTCGCTGGTCATGCTCGCCAAGGGCAACCGGTCGCAGCAGGTCACCGACGCGTGCAAGAAGTACGGCGGCTTCTACCTGGGCTCCATCGGCGGCCCGGCCGCGCGCCTGGCGCAGGACTGCATCAAGAAGGTGGAGGTCCTGGAGTACCCCGAGCTGGGCATGGAGGCGGTCTGGAAGATCGAGGTGGTCGACTTCCCGGCGTTCATCGTGGTGGACGACAAGGGCAACGACTTCTTCGCCGACACCACCGGTCCTCTCCTGACCATCGGACGGCGCTAGGCGCGACGTGCCAATTCCGGCAAGGGCCAGTCACCCACCTAGAGCTGGTCACTCCGGTATCTTGTGCGCCATGTCTCAGTCAGAGCGCCTCGTTCTCGCGACGCGCTACCGGCTGGTCTCGGAGATAGGCCAAGGCGCCAACGGCACGGTCTGGAAGGGGCACGACGACCTTCTCGACCGGGCCGTGGCGGTCAAGGAACTGCGGGTGCCCGACGACCTGTCCGAGGAGGACCGGGTCGTCTTCTACCGGCGCACCCTGCGGGAGGCGCGGGCTCCGGCCCAGCTGCGCACCCCCTCGATCGTCGAGGTCTACGACGTCGTGATCGAGCAGGGGCGGCCGTGGATCGTGATGGAACTGGTCGAGGCGCCCAGCCTGGAGCAGATCATCCGGCAGTCCGGCCCGCTCCCGCCCGAGCGGGTCGCGCCCATCGGCCGCCAACTGCTGGAGGCGCTCGAGGTCGCGCACCGCGCGGGGATCGTCCACCGCGACCTCAAACCCAGCAACGTGCTGCTGGACGGCGACCGCGTGGTGCTCACCGACTTCGGGCTGTGCCACTCCGACGGCGCGGCGAGCCTGACCAAGTCGGGTCACTTCATGGGGTCGCCCGCGTACGTGGCGCCGGAGGTCGCCGCCGGCGAGAAGGCCACCCCGCGCTCGGACCTGTGGTCGCTGGGCGCCACGCTGTTCGCCGCGCTCGAGGGCCGCCCGCCGTTCGAACGCGACAACGTGATGGCGACCCTGAGCGCGCTGGCCAACGAGCCCGCGCCGATCCCGCGCAACGCCGGGCCGCTCACCCCCGTGGTGACCGGGCTGCTCGAGAAGAACCCCACCCGGCGCCTCAGCCACGCCCGCGCGAAAGACCGGCTGGAACGGGCCATGACCGGGCCGCGCTCGAGCCGCCGCCGCCCGCCGCCCCCGCGGCTGCGCATGGTGGCGGCGCTCGCGCTGGCCGGGGCGACGGTGGCGTCCTGCGGCATCGGCGCCACCGCGCTGATCATCGGCATGTCCCGGGAGGGCTCGGAACCGCCGCGCGCCGGGTCGTCCGCGACCGCCACGCAGTCCCCCGCCGCCGAGGACGACGGCGCGGCCCCGCCCGGCGCCGCCTCGGCCACGCTGGTCGTGCGCGCCCGCACCGACCGGTGCAAGATCTTCGTGTCGGTGCCCGGCCCCACCACCGACGTGCTCACCGACGAGACGCTGCCGCGCGGCGCCGCCCGCCAGTACGACCAGCCCCGCCTCAACGCCGTGATCCACGACGCGTCCGCGTGCGACGTGTGGGTCAACGGGGAGCGCAAGCCGCTCGGCCGTCCGGGCGAACGGCGGACCTACACCCTCACCAAGGAGACCCCGAGGAGCTGATCGGCCCCGGGGCCGCCCCGCGCACGCGCCGGACGTCCCCGGGAATCCGACCGACCTCCCCGGCATGTCCCGGACGTCTCCGGGAATGTGCGAGGCCGTCTCGGAAGCTGCTCACAGCAGAACCGACGTCAGACCCGAGAGGCCGTCATGAGCGAGCACGCACAGTTCCGGATCGAGCACGACTCCATGGGCGAGGTGCGCGTCCCCGCCGACGCCAAGTGGCGGGCGCAGACGCAGCGGGCGGTGGAGAACTTCCCGATCTCGGGGCGGACGCTGGAGCCCGCGCACATCGCGGCGCTCGGACACATCAAGGCCGCCGCCGCCACCGTCAACGCCGAACTCGGCGTCCTGGACAAGGACATGGCGGAGGCGATCCGCGAGGCGGCCCTGGAGGTCGCGGACGGCCGCTGGAACGACCAGTTCCCCGTCGACGTGTTCCAGACCGGGTCCGGCACGTCGTCCAACATGAACGCCAACGAGGTCATCGCGACGCTGGCGCAGGAGCGGCTGGGCCGCCCCGTGCATCCCAACGACCACGTCAACGCCTCCCAGTCGTCCAACGACGTGTTCCCGTCGTCCATCCACATCGCCGCCGCCGGCGCCGTGATCGGCGACCTGATCCCGGCGCTGCGGCATCTGGAGGGGGCGCTGGGGCGCAAGGCCGCCGAGTTCGCCACGGTGGTCAAGGCGGGCCGCACCCATCTGATGGACGCCACGCCGGTCACGCTCGGCCAGGAGTTCGGCGGGTACGCCGCGCAGGTCCGCTACGGGGTGGAGCGGCTGGAGGCGGTGCTGCCGCGGCTGGCCGAGCTGCCGCTGGGCGGCACCGCCGTCGGCACCGGCGTCAACACGCCTCCTGGCTTCGCGCCGCGCGTCATCGCCGAGATCGCCCGGAGCACGGGGCTGCCGCTGACCGAGGCGCGCGACCACTTCGAGGCCCAGGGCGCCCGGGACGCCCTGGTGGAGACCAGCGGAGCGCTGCGCACCGTCGCGGTCGGCCTCACCAAGATCGTCAACGATCTGCGCTGGATGGGCTCGGGGCCGCGGGCGGGGCTGGCCGAGATCCGGCTGCCCGACCTGCAGCCCGGCTCGTCGATCATGCCGGGCAAGGTCAACCCGGTGATCCCCGAGGCGGTCGCCCAGGTGGCCGCCCAGGTCATCGGGAACGACGCGGCCATCGCGTTCGGCGGCGCGTCGGGCAGCTTCGAGCTCAACGTCATGCTGCCGATGCTGGCCCGCAACCTGCTGGAGTCGATCGCCCTGCTGGCCAACGCGGCGCGGCTGCTGGCGGACCGCTGCGTGGCGGGCATCGAGGCGAACGCGGAACGGCTGCGCGAGTACGCCGAGTCCTCCCCGTCGATCGTCACGCCGCTCAACCGGTACATCGGCTACGAGGAGGCCGCAAAGGTCGCCAAGCAGGCCCTGGCCGAGCGCAAGACCATCCGCGAGGTGGTGCTGGAACGCGGGTACGTCGACGAGGGCAGGCTCACCCTGGAGCAGCTCGACGCCGCCCTCGACGTGCTGTCGATGACCAACGCCGAGCCGCCCCGGGACGCCTGACCAGAACGTCCCGGGGCGGTCGATCGACGGTCGTCAGTACCAGCCCTTGGTCTGCGAGTGCTGCCACGCACCGCACGGCGTGCCGTGCCGGCTCTTGATGTAGCCGAGACCCCAGCGGATCTGCGTCTTGGGGTTGGTGCGCCAGTCGGCGCCCTCGCTGGCCATCTTGGAGCCGGGCAGCGCCTGCGGGATGCCGTAGGCGCCCGAGGAGGGGTTGGTGGCGCGGTAGTTCCAGCCGCTCTCCTTGTCCCACAGCTTCACCAGGCAGCCGAACTGGGTGTCGGGGTCGAACCCGTACTTCGGCATGATCGCCTTGGCGTACGCCTGGGCCTCGCCCACGGGCATCGGGTTGCCCGCCGTCGGCGCCCCGCCGTCGTCGTCCGACTCCTCCGGCTTCTCGGTCGGCAGCGGGGTGCCCTTCGGCATCAGGACGGGCCGCCGGGCGGTCTCCTTGCGCGCGTAGCGGGAGGCGCGCTCCACCGCCTGCTTGTGCCGCGCGGCGGCGAGGGCCTCCACGTCCACTGTCGGCTGCTTGGGGGCGTCGGCCAGCGGGGACGGCTGCACCACGGCCTTGTCGTCGTCGCCGCCGCTCGCCACGAGCGCCGCGGCCGCACCGCCGCCGACCACGACCAGCGCGCCGGCCGCCACCGCGGCCACCTTCAGCCCGGTGCGTCCGCCGTTCTGCCCGCCGTTCCGCCCGCCGCCCTCGCCGGCGGCGCCGGCCGCCGCCTGGGCCGCGGGCGCCTTGTTCCGGCGCCCGGCCTTGGCGGGCTTGCGGGCCTTGGCGGGCTTGCGGGCCTTGGCGGGCTTGCGGCGCGGTGCCGGCACCTCGGGCGTCCCGGGGCCGACCTCGATCTCGTCGCGGACGGCCTCGGGCGCTCCGTGCGCGTCCGGGGCGCCGTACGGGTCGTGCGGAAGCTCGTCCATGGGGACGGCCTGCATCGTGGCGGTGTCACCGCCGGATCCGCCGAATCCGTCGGCGGGACGGGCGGCCGCCCCCGCCACGCGCACGTCGGTCTCGTGGGGGTACTGCCGCGAAGGCCGGTAGGGAGCCGTCTGGAAGGGCGACTGCGGCTCCGGCTGTGGGGACTGTCGATCGTCTCGCCTAGGGGACCCGGGGCGGTCTCCGTACAAGGCGGTCCTTCCGACGGTCGCACGCGCATGGTCACGCGCACGAGCTGCTTCCACCCCCGGCCCACTCGGGGGGTGCTTACGGGGAGAACAATGCCGGAGGGAAAGGGAGGCTTCGCAACAAGAATGAGACGAATGCTGCTTCTGTGGCGTTTGTCAACCCGCCGGTAACACGCGCCGAACCCCGACGAGACCTGCGATTCCACTAAAGATCGCTATATCTTGTGACGTTATTCACATGACACGCAACGGTGTCCGGCGGTCACGCTGCGCGCCCGCAATGGTCCGGAAGAACGACGCGCCCCGGCGGTCCGCACAGGACCGACGGGGCGCGCGTCCGGCTTCGACGCGACCGTCAGACTCCGATGTCGCCCAGCAGGTCGGTCACCAGCTCGGCGATCGGCGACCGTTCCGAGCGCGTCAACGTGACGTGCGCGAACAGGGGGTGCCCCTTGAGCCGCTCCACCACGGCCGCGACCCCGTCGTGCCGTCCGACCCGCAGGTTGTCGCGCTGGGCGATGTCATGGGTGAGCACCACCCGCGACCCCGAGCCGATGCGCGACAGCACGGTCAGCAGCACCCCGCGCTCCAGCGACTGCGCCTCGTCCACGATCACGAACGAGTCGTGCAGGGACCGGCCGCGGATGTGGGTCAGCGGCAGCACCTCCAGCATGCCGCGGTCGAGGACCTCCTCGATGACCTCGGGCGTGGTCACCGCGGACAGGGTGTCGTAGACGGCCTGCGCCCAGGGCGACATCTTCTCGTTCTCGGTGCCGGGCAGGTAGCCCAGCTCCTGGCCGCCGACGGCGTACAGCGGGCGGAACACCACGACCTTGCGGTGGCGCCGGCGCTCCAGCACGGCCTCCAGGCCCGCGCACAGCGCCAACGCGGACTTGCCGGTGCCGGCCCGGCCGCCCAGCGACACGATGCCCACGTCCTCGTCCATGAGCAGGTCCAGCGCCACCCGCTGCTCCGCGGAGCGGCCGCGCAGCCCGAACACCTCGCGGTCGCCGCGCACCAGCCGGACCGACTTGTCGGGCCGGACCCGCGCCAGCGCCGAGCCGCGCTCCGACAGCAGCCGCAGGCCGGTGTGGCAGGGCAGGTCGCGCGCCTCCTCCAGGTCGGCCGTGCCGTGCTCGTACAGCTCCTCGATCCGGTCGGCGGGCACCTCCAGCTCGCGCATCCCGGTCCAGCCGGACTCCACCACCGCCAGTTCGGCCCGGTACTCCTCGGCCGCCAGGCCGACCGCCGACGCCTTGACCCGCATCGGCAGGTCCTTGGACACCAGGACCACGTCGCGGCCCTCGCGGGCCAGCCAGGCGGCCACCGACAGGATGCGGGTGTCGTTGTCGCCCAGCCGGAACCCGTCCGGCAGCACGCTGGAGTCGGAGTGGTTGAGCTCGACTCGGACCGTTCCACCCATCTCCCCGACCGGCACCGGGTCGTCCAGCCGCCCGTGCGCCATCCGCAGGTCGTCCAGGGCGCGCAGGGCCTGCCGGGCGAAGTAGCCCAGTTCGGGGTGGTGGCGCTTGGCCTCGAGCTCGGAGATGACGACGACGGGGAGCACCACCTCATGCTCGGCGAACCGGGAGATCGCCCCCGGGTCGGCGAGCAGGACGCTGGTGTCGAGGACGTACGTGCGCCGAACCGGACCGTCGGTCGCGGGCCCGGAGGAGCCCCCGGCAAGGGGCCGACGCGAGGAGGTTGTGGCCACTCGATCTCCCTGTGCAGAGGGGAATTGCCGGTGGCGCCGCAGTCCGCCCCCGTCGCGTCCGGGACGCGGCCGTCTCCCGGACGAGCCTGGTCGCCGGGACGCCCGGGGCGGCGATCGACGGGAACGGCGGGTGTCCCCGCGGGTGATCCTCAGGAACCGAAGCGCCGGTGCCGCGCGGCGTAGGAGCGCAGCGCCCGCAGGAAGTCGACCTTGCGGAAGTCCGGCCAGTGGACCTCGCAGAAATAGAACTCCGAGTGAGCGCTCTGCCACAGCAGGAAACCCGACAGCCGCTGCTCGCCCGAGGTGCGGATGACCAGGTCCGGGTCGGGTTGGCCGCGCGTGTAGAGATGCTCCGCGATGTGCTCGACGTCGAGGACCTCGGCGAGCTCCTCGATGCTGGTGCCTTTGCCCGCCTGCTCAAGCAGCAGTGAGCGCACCGCATCAGCGATCTCACGCCTACCTCCATACCCAACGGCGACGTTCACAATCAGGCCGGGAGCGCCGGATGTGGCCTCATAGGCGTCTTTGAGGACACGTGCCGTCTTGTCGGGCAGGAGGTCGAGCGCGCCGACCGGCTTGACGTGCCAGCCGGCGGCGGCGAGCTTCTGCACGGTGTTCTCGATGATCTCCAGCAGCGGGTCGAGCTCGGCGGCGGGCCGCGACAGGTTGTCGGTGGACAGCAGCCACAGCGTGACCACCTCCACCCCGGCCTCGGTGCACCAGTGCAGCAGGTCGGTGATCTTGTCGGCTCCCGCGCGGTGGCCGGTGCTGACGTCGGTCAGGCCCATGGAGCGGGCCCAGCGGCGGTTGCCGTCCAGGATCACCCCCACGTGGCGGGGGATGTTGTCGGTGGGGAGCGACGCCTCGAGGCGGCGCTCGTACATGCGGTAGACCGCGTCGCGGACCGCCGCGTACGGCCCGCTGCGGCGGACGGCCGCGATCACGCGCGCGCGGCGGCCGCCCCTGTCGCGCCGCGAGCCGCCGTCCGCGCCGCGACGCGTGTCACCCCACCGAACCCCCATGTGGGCTTCCCTTCGCGCAACCGTCTGCTGTGAGAACGAGGCTCAATTATTGCTCGTGAGCAGGGGCCGTCCTACCAGCTCGGACGTTTGCCACCGCATGCGCGTTTTAAGCATATTTCGCGGCAAACGCCGCAAACCCCCATCGCCGGGCGGCGCGAAGGGCGTCGTCGCGGCCGAGGCGGGCGCGTCCGGACGGCGATCGCGTCCGGACGGCGATGCCTCCGGACGGGGACGCGCCCGCCGGACCGCGGGGGGCGGCTACGCCTTGGGGCCCGCGGCGCGCGCCCGTTCGACGTGCTCCAGCGCGGCGCGCAGCTCGGCGAGCCACTTGTCGGTGTGCTTGCCGACCAGCCGGACGCACCAGGCGAGCGCGTCGCTGCGGCTGCGCGCCACGCCGGCCTCGACGAGGGTGTCCAGGACGCGCCGCTCGGGCTGGCGCAGCCGCGTCATCACCGGCACCGACAGCGTGGTGAACATCTCGCGGACGTCCCCGCACACCACGCCCCACGACACCTTCTGCCCGAAGCGGTGCTCGGCCTCGCGGGCGATGGCGATGCGCCGCTCCCGGGTCTCCTCGCGGAAGCGCTGGACGTGACCGGCCAGCACGGCGGCGCGCTCGGTCTCGGAGACGCCGCGGGCGGCCGGGGGCTCGGGCAGGCGGCCGACCACGCTGATCTCCTCCCGGTCGAGGACGATCTCGACCGGCCCCTCGAACCAGTCCTCCGGCAGGCGGCCGGTGAACCAGCCGCGCACCTTCTCCACCGCCTCGCTCGAAGTCATGTAATCAAAATTACGCCGCATGCCCCGCCTCGGCCACCCCCTCCGCCGCTCGGCGGCGGCCGTCTCCCGAGAGCCGCCCTCACGTCATCCGGACGTCATGGGGACTTCTTTCAGACAGGGCCGCGACCGTCGTGCGCGTTCAGTGGAGGCCCCCGGGTGTCGGCGCCGCGCCGGGCGCGTCGGCGTCGTCCCGCGGCAGGAGCGCCCTGGGCTTGCGGCCGCGCGGCGGCGGTCAGTACGCGATCTGCGCGGCGCGCCGCGGGTTGACGCGCACCGCGCCCCTGAAGTTGCGGAAGTAGACGTCCTGCACCTGCACCACGGTGCCGCGGCGCGGGGCGGCGATCATCTTGCCGCCGCCGATGTAGAGCGCGATGTGCGAGATGTAGCCGGGCGCGGTCGGGTCGTTGGCCCAGATCAGCAGGTCGCCCGGCCGGGCCTTCTCGAAGGGGATCACCCAGCCGGCGCGGGCCTGGTCGGCGGCCACGCGCGGCAGGCGGATCCCGGCCTGGGCGAAGGCGTACTGCATCAGGCCGGAGCAGTCGTAGCCGCCCTCGGCCTCCGACTCGCCGCCCCAGACGTACGGCCAGCCCAGCCGCGACCGCGCCGCCTCGATCACCGTCCGCACCTGCCGGGCGGTCATCACCTGGCCGCCCGCGGACGGCGCCCCGGCGCTCGGGTAGTCGACGGCGGGGTCGATCACCACCGCCTTGGCCCGCTTGGGCAGCACCCCGGCGCGCAGGCGCTTGACCAGCTTGGCGGGGTCGACCTTGGGCGCGGAGATCAGCACGGCGTTGCCGGAGGGCGCGCCCAGCGCGCGGGCCGTGTCGCGGGAGACGACGGCGTCGACGTCGGCGATGCCCATCGTGGCGTACGCGCCGACCCGCACCTGGCTCTGCCGCTGCCTGCCGCCGATCGGGACCCGGCTGCCGAGCTGCAGCCCGCCGTCGCTGCCCATGGCGAACGACACCGCCACGTCGCCCGCGGCGATGTTGCGCCACAGCGCGTCGGACTCGGCGGTCGGCTTGGGCGTGTAGTTGCGGAACGTGGACGGGTCGACGCCCAGCAGCCCCACCCGCTTGCCCGCGACCACGGCCTGGACGGCGTCGACGACCTCGACGCCCCGCACGCCCTTCATCCCGCGGATCTTCTCGACGACGTCGGCGGGCAGCGTGTCGGGCGCGGCCACCAGCACGTGCGGGGTGAGCCGCTTGCCGAGCGGCGCCACCGCGGTCGGCGAGAGCGCGACGCTGCCGGACGCGGCGACGAACCGGCCGGCGACGCGCGTCTGCGGGCGCGCCCCGGGGGACGACGAGGAGCCGTGGGCCAGCAGGACCGCGACGTCGACGGCGAGCGTGGTCGCCGCCGTCACGCCGATGATCATCGGTAGCATCCGGCGGCTCGGCTCGCGCACCCGACCACTCCCTCGTCCGTCTCCCGGCCGGCCCCCAGAACGCGGCCATGGCGGCTATGACCGATCTTGGCGGCCGGCGTCCAGATACCCACCGTAACCAGCGTCACTCGGGCCGGTCGGCCCGGAGAACGTCAGGTCCGCCTCAGTTACTCATAGGTAACACTCGCCCGTCGACGCGAGCAATCTCACATTGCCATAAAAAGCGATCTTCATCCGCGGAAGTCGGGTCCGTGTCCACAACCGGACCTAGGAATGCAGCTCCCGGGTGAGGTCGGCGGGCGTGGTCACGGGCAGGCGGCACGCGAAATTGCGGCACACGTAAGCGGCGGGGGCGCCGTCCACCGGTCCGCGGCCCTCCAGCAGCGGCACCCGCTCCGAGGCCCCCGGCTCCCCCACGCTCACCACGGCGCCGGGGGCGGACGACATCAGCGCGGTGCGGTGCAGGGCGAGGGTCCGCTCGTCGTCCCGCTCCCCCACGATCGCGATCTCCACCGGGCCCGCGAGGTACGCCTCGGCCACCGCCAGCCCCCACCCGGCGAACCGGGCGTGCCGGGCCGCCAGCAGGGCGGCCGGCGCCAGCGCCGCCGCGGCCGCCTCCCGGTGCCGGGACGACCCGGTCAGCGCCGCGTACGACAGCAGCGCCCCCGCGGCGGCGAACTGGCCCGAGGGGGTGGCGTTGTCGGTGGGGTCCTGCGGCCGCCGGAACAGCCGCTCGGCGTCGTCGGCGGTGTCGTAGAAGCCGCCGCCGCCGTCCCCGAACCGCTCCAGCACCGTGTCCAGCAGCCGACCGGCCAGCCGCACGTGCGCGGCGTCGCCGGTGACGGCGTGCAGCGCCAGCAGCCCCTCGGCCACGTCGGCGTAGTCCTCCAGCACGGCCGCGTTGGCCCCGGCCGCGCCCGCCCGCGAGGTGCGGGCCAGGCGGCCGTCGCGCAGGTGCACCCGCTCGATCAGCCGGACGATCTCCGTCGCCGCCGCCACCAGGTCGGGGCGGTCGAACAGGGCGCCGCACTCGGCCAGCGCCGCCACCGCCAGCCCGT
The DNA here is from genome assembly GCF_001552235.1 of Actinomadura rubrobrunea NBRC 15275. Classification (NCBI taxonomy): domain Bacteria; kingdom Bacillati; phylum Actinomycetota; class Actinomycetes; order Streptosporangiales; family Thermomonosporaceae; genus Actinomadura; species Actinomadura viridilutea. Next base: position 17,580 of record NZ_BCQU01000106.1, read on the forward strand.
TCCAGGCCGCCACGATCTTGTCGTCGCGGGCCGGGGGGACCCGCCGCCCGCGCGCCCGCAGCAGCGCGTCGCGGACGCGGCGGTGGCGCTCGGCGTCGTCGGGGTCGCGGCGCAGCTGCAGCACCGAGGCGCCGCGTTCGAACGTGCCGCCCTCGGTGACGTGGAAGATCTCGGCCGCGTACGCGCCGTCCTCGTCCCCGAGCGCCTCCCGCAGCTGCGCGGGCGTCCACACGTAGTACTTGCCCTCCACGCCCTCGCTGTCGGCGTCCAGCGCCGACGCCAGGCCGCCCTCGGCGGTGCGCAGGTCGCGCAGCATCCAGTCGCAGGTCTCCAGGGCGATCCGGCGGGCGAACGGGGCGCCGGTCAGCCGCCACCAGTGCGCGTAGACGCGCGCCAGCAGCGCGTTGTCGTACAGCATCTTCTCGAAGTGCGGCACCACCCACGAGTCGTCCACCGAGTAACGGGCGAAACCGCCGCCGAGCTGGTCGTAGATGCCGCCCCGGGCCATCGCCTCCAGCGTGTGCCCGGCCATGGCCAGCGCCTGCTCGTCCCCCGTGCGGGCGTGGTGGCGCAGCAGGAACTCCAGCACCATCGACGGCGGGAACTTGGGCGCGCCGCCGAACCCGCCGCGCGCCGCGTCGTACGACGCGGCCAGCGCGCGCACCGCGCCGGCGAGCTGCTCGTCGCCGGGCGGCTCGGCCCGCGCCCCCAGCGGGCCCCGCGACGTCAGGGCGTCGACGACCTGCCGCCCCTGCCCGACGACCTCGTCGCGCTTCTCCGTCCACGCCTTGTGGACGGCCTGCAGCAGCGCCTGGAACTGCGGCCGGGGGAAGTAGGTGCCGCAGTAGAACGGATGCCCGTCCGGCGTCATGAACACCGTCATCGGCCAGCCGCCCTGGCCGGTCATGGCCTGCGTCGCCTCCATGTAGACGGCGTCGATGTCGGGGCGTTCCTCCCGGTCGACCTTGATGTTGACGAACATGTCGTTCATCAGCCGGGCGGTCGCCTCGTCCTCGAACGACTCGTGCGCCATGACGTGGCACCAGTGGCAGGCGGCATAGCCGACCGAGAGCAGGATCGGCACGTCGCGGCGCCTGGCCTCCGCGAACGCCTCCTCGCCCCACTCCCGCCAGTCCACGGGGTTGTCGGCGTGCTGCAGCAGGTACGGGCTCGTCGCGTCCTTGAGGCGGTTCATGTCACCGATCCTGCCCGATCCCCCGCGGCCTCACCCTCCCTGCCGGCGCCGCGCCGCGGCCCGCCGGCGGCGGGGCAGGGGGACCCGGTCCAGGTCGTGGGCGATGACGATGTCGCCGGCGAAGCCCGCGGCGGCGGCCTGCTCGGCGAAGCGCGGCTCGTCCTCGGCGCGGTAGCGCTCGGAGAAGTGGGTGAGCACCAGGCGCCGCACGCCGCCGGCGGCGGCGACGCGCCCGGCCTGCCCGGCGGTGAGGTGGCCGTACTCGGCCGCCAGCGCGGCGTCCTCGTCCAGGAACGTCGCCTCGATGACGAGCACGTCCACGCCGTCGGCCAGGTCGTAGGCGGCCTGGCACAGCCGGGTGTCCATGACGAACGCGACCTTCTGGCCGGGGCGCCGCACGCTGCACTCCTCCAGCGCGACCGTCCGGCCGTCGGGCGCGGTGACCCGCCCCTCCTCCTGCAGCCGCCGGACGAGCGGGCCGCGCACGCCCCGGGCGGCCAGCTCCGCGGGCAGCATGGTGACGCCGTCGGGCTCCTCCAGGCGGTAGCCGTAGGCCTCCACGGGGTGCGACAGGCGCCGCGCGGTGAGCGTGAACGGGGCGGTGGCGACCACCGCCTGGTCGCCGGAGATCGGCACCTCCTCGATGACGGCGGTGTCGACGAACGCCGTGGCGTGGCGCAGCCGCTCCCAGTACACGGCGCCGCTCGCGGGGAAGACCGCGCGCACCGAATGCGGGACGCCGTCGCGGGCGATGCGCTGGACGACCCCCGGCACGCCCAGGCAGTGGTCGCCGTGGAAGTGGGTGAGGCAGATCCACGTGACGTCGTGGGCCGAGACGCCCGCGAGCGTCATCTGCCGCTGCGTGCCCTCCCCCGGGTCGAACAGCAGCCCGTGCCCGTCCCACCGCAACAGGTAGCCGTTGTGGTTGCGGAACCGGGTGGGCACCGCGCTGGCGGAGCCGAGGACGAGGAGATCACGTGCGGACATGACCCCATCATCGTCCGCGCCCGGGGGTGGTAAGCGAGCGTTTATTCTGGCGGCGTCGTCGGTGTCGGACCCGGGGAGGGCCGGTGGGCGGGAACAAGCGCGAGCAGATCAAGATGACGCCGGAGGAGGTCGCCGACTTCCTGGCCGCCTCGTTCAAGGTGCAGGTCGCCACGATCGGCCCCAAGGGCGAGCCGCACCTGGTGACGATGTTCTACGCCCTGCTCGACGGCAAGATCGCCTTCACCACGTACCGCAAGTCCCAGAAGGTGCAGAACCTGCGCCGCAACCCCACCATGACCTGCCTGGTCGAGGACGGCGTCGAGTACGGCGAGCTGCGCGGCGCCGTGCTGTACGGCACGGGCCGCATCGTCGAGGACCCGGACGTGCGCCTGCGGGTCGGCGCGGCGGTCGGGGCGCGCATGGCCGGGCTGCCCGTCCCGGAGCCGGGGCGGCCCCTCGACGCCGAGTTCGCCGCGGGCCTGGAGCGGTCGCTGGCCAAGCGGGTCGTCGTCGTCATGGAGCCGGACCGGGTGGTCAGCTGGGACCACCGCAAGGCCTGACGACGGCCGCCCAGGCCGGTCGCCCAGGCCAGTCGCCCAGGCCAGTCGCCCAGGTCAGTCGCCGCGGGCGCCGTTCGCGGTCTTCTCCTCCTCGTCCTTCTGGGCGCGCTCCTGCTCCTGCTTTTCGAGCTCGGCCGCGCGCAGCGCCTGGACCTTGCGCAGCCGCTTGTTCATCGACCGGAGCAGCAGGAACGTCGCCGCGCCCAGGGCGAGGAAGAAGCCGAACCCCAGGAAGCCCGGGGTGACCGTGTCGTCGTTGAGCGGAATGGCAAGCGAGATGGCCGTGTCGAGCGGAACGGCCGACGGAGTTATCACGACAGACACCTCTCCCGTATGCCGGCGAACAAGTCGTCCTCCGGCAGTTCGGTGTCCACCAGGGACCTGGCCAAATGGTAGTCCTCCGTCGGCCATGCCTCGCGCTGCAGGTCCAGCGGGCAGGCGAACCAGGACCCGTTGGGGTCGATCTGGGTGGCGTGCGCCAGCAGCGCCTTGTCGCGCGTCTCGAAGTAGTCGGCGCACGGCACGCGGGTCGTCACCTCCCACAGCTGCGGCCGCTCGTCGAAGCGGGCGATCCAGTCGCCGTACGGCGACTCCAGCCCGGCCTTCTCCATGGCCTCGTGCAGCGTGAGGATGCGCTCCCGGTTGAAGGTCATGTGGTAGTAGAGCTTGAGCGGCTGCCACGGCTCCCCCGTCCCGGGGTACCGGTCCGGGTCGCCGGCGGCCTCGAACGCCTCCACCGAGATCTCGTGCGTCTTGACGTGGTCGGGGTGGGGGTAGCCGCCCTTCTCGTCGTAGGTCAGCATCACGTGCGGCCGGAACTCGCGCACGGCGCGCACCAGCGGCTCGGCCGCCTTCTCCAGCGGTTCCAGCGCGAAGCAGCCCTCGGGCAGCGGGGGCGGCGGGTCCCCCTCGGGGAACCCGGAGTCGACGAATCCCAGCCAGCGCTGCTGGACGCCGAGGATCTCGCGGGCCCGCGCCATCTCCTCCTGCCGCACCCGGGCGATGTTCGCCCGGATCTCCGGACGCTCCATCGCCGGGTTGAGGATGTCGCCGCGCTCGCCGCCGGTGCACGTCACCACCAGCACGTCCACGCCCTCGGCGACGTACCGGGCCATCGTGGCGGCCCCCTTGCTCGACTCGTCGTCGGGGTGGGCGTGCACGGCCATCAGCCGCAGCCGCCCGCCGTCCGGGCCGGCGGGCCCGTCCGATCGTGAGCCGGCCTGCGCGCCGGCCGGCGCGGTACCGTCGATGAGCTCGGACACCTGGGGTTCTTCCTCTCAGCACGGCGTGTACGGGCGTTTCGCGGGCCCCGGTACGGAGCACGCGCCGCCACAGAAGAGAATTGTCCCTGACAACGTCCACGGATCGCACGGAGATTCCCGCATGGCCCTTAGCGCGCCTTCCGCCTCCTCCGCCCCCGAGCGGCCGCGCCGCGGCGGGCGGCTGGGCTATGCCGTCATCGGTGTGCTGGCCGCGGTGATGGCGGTCGGCTGGGCAGTGATCGTGGCCAACGTGGGCCAGACGCCGGGAATAGCGGCGCAGACCGTCGCGTGGTCGGTCGTGGACGATTCGTCCGTTCGCATCAGGTACCAGGTGGCCAAGCCGAAGGACGCGGAGGTCCGCTGCGTGGTGGACGCCTTCGACACCGACTTCGCCGTCGTGGCGTACAAGGAGATCACGGTTCCGCGGGGGACGTCCGGGATCACCCGGAACGACGTTCTGCGGACGTCCCGGCGCGCCACCGGCGCCCGGATCAAGGACTGCCGCAAGATCTGAACCGCGGTCCGCGGACCGCGACATGTGACCTTGGCGATTGGCAGATTACCTACGGCGCCCTGAGGGAACCTTTACCCGCACACATCGCATAGGCTAGAGGTTTCACCTGGCCGCATTACATGTTGATGTGGCGCTCTCCCTCGGGCGAGCGAGAATCGCAACGTGTGGATGAGGAGTACCCGTGACCGAGACCCGCGCTGACAACGTCACCTGGCTCACCCAGGAGGCGTACGACCGGCTCAAGGCCGAGCTGGACCACCTGTCGGGCCCCGGCCGCATCGAGATCGCGCAGAAGATCGAGGCGGCGCGGGAGGAGGGCGACCTGCGCGAGAACGGCGGCTACCACGCGGCCAAGGAGGAGCAGGGAAAGATCGAGGCGCGGATCCTCCAGCTCCAGAGCATCCTGGAGAACGCCCGCGTGGGCGAGGCCCCGCGCACCGAGGGCGTGGTCGGTCCCGGCATGACCGTCACCGTGGCGTTCGAGGGCGACGACGAGGAGGTCACCTTCCTGCTGGCCTCCCGTGAGGAGAGCGGCGCCCCCATCGACGTGTACTCGCCCAAGTCGCCGCTCGGCGCGGCCATCATCGGCAAGAAGGTCGGCGAGAAGGCCACCTACACGCTGCCCAACGGCCGCAGCATGACCGTCGAGATCATCGACGCGACCCCCTACCAGGGCTCCTGACCGTCCGGACGGGACGGGCGGGCCCGGCGGCCCCCGCTCACGTCCGCCGCCGCCCGTGACGGCCCCTTCAGGGGCCGCTCCCTGGATCTTCCGACCGGAACCGGTCGACGAGCGCGACGGCCCGCCGCCCGCCGAGGGGC
>NZ_BCQU01000107.1:0-22888 GCF_001552235.1 Actinomadura rubrobrunea NBRC 15275
GGCCGCCGGGCGGCGCGCGCGGCGGGCGCCTGACCGGTCGCGCACGGCGCCGGTCAGCGGACGGTGCGCCGACGGTCAGCGGCGTGCCCGACGCTGCCGTCCATGACGACTTCCGCTGTCCCGCCCCACCGCAAGTGGGGCACGTTCGCCATCGGGTGCCTGCTCATGGTGGTGCCCGGTATCGACCTGACGGCCCTCAACCTGGCCGTCCCCCACATCACCGCCGACCTGGCCCCGTCGGCCACGCAGATCCTGTGGATCGCCGACATCTACGGGTTCACGCTCGCCGGGCTGCTGATCACGATGGGCGCCGTCGGAGACCGCGTGGGGCACCGCACCCTGCTGCTGACCGGCGTCGCGGTGTTCGCCGCCGCGTCCGCGCTGACCGCCTACGCCTGGAGCCCCGAGCTGCTGATCGCGGCGCGGGCCCTGCTCGGCGCCGCCGGGGCGACGCTCATGCCGTCCGCGCTGGCGCTGATCCGCCGCGTGTTCGCCGACCCGAAGGAGCGCACCATGGCGGTCGGGGCGTTCTTCGGATCCGCCGCGCTGGCGGTCGGGCTCGGCCCGGTGATCGGCGGCGGCCTGATGGAGCGCTTCTGGTGGGGCTCGGTGTTCCTCATCAACGTGCCGATCATGGCGACGATCCTGGCGGCCGGGGTCGCGCTGCTGCCCCGCTCCCCGGGGCACGGGCAGGGCGGGGTGGACGCGCTCAGCGTGCCGCTGTCGGCCGCCGCCGTGCTCGGCCCGGTCTACGCGATCAAGGAGGCGGCGGCGCACGGGGTGGCCGTCGCGCAGGTGCCGACGGGCCTGGCGATCGGCGCGGTCGGACTGGCGCTGTTCCTGTGGCGGCAGACGCGGCTGGCGCACCCCCTGATCGACCTGCGGCTGCTGCGCCGGCCCGCGTTCGCCGGAGCGGTGTCGATCAATCTGTTCGCGATGTTCGCCCTGGTCGCCCAGTCGTTGATCTTCTCGCTGTACTTCCAGCTCGTGCTCGGCTGGTCGCCGCTGCGCGCCGGGCTGGCCGGGCTGCCCGGCGCGGTCGGCGCGGCGCTGGGCGGCGCCGCCCTGGCCGCTCCGCTCATCTCCGCGGTCGGCCGGGCCCGCACCGTGGCGATCGGCCTGGTCATCGCCGCGACCTCGTACGCCGCGTTCTTCTGGTTCGGCACCGACCCGTCCTACCCCCTCATGGTGGTCCCGATCGTGCTGGGGGGCCTGGGCATGGGCATGGCGATGACCGTCACCGGCGACACGGTGCTGGCCTCCGTGCCCCGGCACCGCGCGGGCGCCGCGTCGGCGATCTCCGAGACCGCCTCCGAACTCGGCGGGGCGCTGGGCATGGCGCTCCTGGGCAGCGTGGTCACCGCCGTCTACCGGCGCAGCCTCGACCTGCCGCCCGGCCTGCCCGCCGGCGCGCGGCACGCCGCCCGCGACTCGCTGGGCGCCGCCGTCGAGGCCGCCGCCTCCCTGCCGTCCGCCCTGGCCGCCCGGGTCGTGGACGCGTCACGGCTCGCCTACGTCGACGGGATGCACGCCGCCATGCTCTGCAGCGCCGCCATGGCCGTCTGCGTCGCCGCCGCCTCCTTGGTCACGCTGCGCCGCGTCCCCAAGGTGATCCCAGACGAGGCGAAGGAGGAGACATCGGTCCCCGCCGCCGCCTGAGGATCCGTCGTGGCGGCCGGAGATGGGGGCGTCACGGCCACTCCCCCTCGAAGGCGGCGGCGACGGTGCGGCCGGAGTCATTGCCGTACCAGCCCCAGCTCGTCGCCAGGTGGGAGACCGTCCGCAGACCGCGCCCGCTCTCGTCGAGCTCGTCGACCTCCTTCACGACGGGCTCGCCGGGGCCGCCCTGGTCGGTGACGGCCACCGCGACGCCGCCGCGGATGCCGATGATCTCGACGGTGAACCAGCCTCCCCCCTGCCCCGACTTGGTGTGCCGCAGCGCGTTGACGACGAGCTCGTCCACGGTCAGCAGGACTTCGTCCAGCGCGGGGAAACCGGCCAGCAGGCACGCGGCGAACCGGCGGACGGCGCGGGCGTGCTCGGCCTCGCCGGGAAACGACCGCCGCCAGTACAGGGCGGTCGGGGGCGTCGTCAGCACCATGGGGTTACCTCGGGCTCGGGAGATCGTGAGCGACCTCTCGGGGGGGCAGCGCCATTTCATGGTCACATCGGAGCGCGTCACGGTCAGTCAAGAGGGCAGTCGAAACGGTTGAAACGGCCACATCGTGACAAGAATTCACCGAAAGTCGTCACACCGGAGGCGGCGCGGCGGGTGATGCCGGGCGGGCCGGGGCGAAAGTTTCCCCGCAACCCGACACGGTACGATCACCGCGACCCGCGTCCAGCAGGGCTCCACTTTGGCGCCGGCACCAGAGGACGTTTGCGAGGCCCCGGTCAGCCTCCCTGCAAGAGGGGCGCTCCACGGCGGCGCCCCACTCAACCTCCCACCGCGAGGACGGAGGTTTTACCACTCCCCTGGCCGGCTGTTTTCGGCCCACCTTCGTTCAGCGTCCAGATTCCTCCACGTCATTGCCGCGAAGCCGCGATTTCGCCGTGGAGGAGCACACCGAAAAGCACCGCCGACGTTATGCAACGTCGTTCACCGCCGCCGCACATGCACCGGCTGCGCCCGCCCGCCGCCGGCAGCCGTCCGCTCGGGGCATGGATGGACCGAGCCGTCCGCCGAGCGCCGCCCGGTCACTCCGCGTGCTCGCCCGATGGCCGTGCGAGCACGCGGCGGGACCTCGAAAATGTGATATCACTTTGCTAGCGTGGTGCCATACCGAAGGAGGAGGGACATGGCCAAGGGCGACGGAGGTGCCGGCGGACTGGTGGAGACGCCGAAGGTCGACGTCACGGAGCGGAAGGCGTTCAACATCAGCGGATGGCCCATGCTCGGGCTGGCGCTGCTGCTGACCCTGCTGGGCGCGGCCGCGATCGGGCTCGGCATCGCCGCCGGCGGGGGCGCGGCGCTGGGGACCGGGATCGGGGTCGGGACGGTGCTGGTGCTGGCCGCCGTGGCGGTGGCGGCGGGCCTGACGCCGGTGGCGCCGAACGAGGCGCGGGTGCTGCAGGTGCTCGGCCGCTACACCGGCACGGTCCGCACCGACGGGCTCCGCTGGGTGAACCCCATCAGCGAGCGCAAGCGGGTGTCGACGCGCATCCGCAACCACGAGACCGACCGGGCGAAGGTCAACGACCTGGACGGCAACCCCATCGAGATCTCCGCGGTGGTGGTGTGGCAGGTGGAGGACACCGCGCGCGCCGTGTTCGCGGTCGACGACTTCGTGGAGTTCGTGGCGTTCCAGACCGAGGCGGGCCTGCGGCACATCGCGGGCAGCTTCCCCTATGACGCGCACGACCGGCTGTCGCTGCGCGACAACGCCGACGAGATCACCGCCAAGCTGTCGGAGGAGCTGACGCTGCGGGTCGCGCCGGCCGGGGTGCGGATCATCGAGTCGCGGATCACCGGGCTGGCGTACGCGCCGGAGATCGCGCAGGCCATGCTGCGCCGCCAGCAGGCGGGCGCGGTGGTGGCGGCCCGGCAGCGGATCGTCGAGGGCGCGGTCGGCATGGTGCAGATGGCCCTCGACCGGCTCGACGAGGAGGATGTGGTGGAGCTGGACGAGGAGCGCAAGGCCGCGATGGTCAGCAACCTGCTGGTCGTGCTCTGCGCCGACCGCGACGCGCAACCGGTCCTCAACGCCGGCTCGCTCTACCAGTGACGGAACGCAAAAAGATCCTCTTGCGGCTGGATCCGGCGGTCCACGACGCGCTGGCCCGCTGGGCGTCCGACGAGCTGCGCAGCACCAACGCCCAGATCGAGTTCCTGCTGCGCAAGGCGCTGGCCGACGCCGGGCGGATGCCGCGCGGGGCCGCGCGGATGCGCCGACCGGGTCGGCCGCGCAAGAACGCCGACGACACGGGGCGGAAGGACGACGACACCGGACGGAAAGACGAGGACACCGGGCGGAAAGACGAGGACTAGGTCATGGTGAAGGTACCCGACTCCCTGCCGGCCAGGATGTACCTGCTGGCCTACGACCTGCGACGGGGCCGCATGACGCGCTGCGGCGGCCGCCTGGGCTACGTGCTGCGCGGCGCGGCGCTCGCCGAGCTGTACCTGGACGGGCGGCTCGTCGACGAGCGGCGCGGCCCCCGTCCCGGCACGCCGGGCGACGACCCGTACGGCGTGGTGGCGCAGATCGCCGCGTCCCGGCCGCGCTCGTGGCAGCACTGGGTGCGCAAGGACAGCGGCGCGATGGTGCGCAAGGTGCGCGACGAGCTGGCCGCGCAAGGGTGGATCCGCGTGCGGGAGCGCCGCGTGCTGGGGCTGTTCCGCACGCACCGCGTGGAGGTGAAGGACCCGCGGGTGGTCAAGGCGCTGTGGGGCGGGGCGTCCTCGGCGCTGCGCGGCAAGCCCGTGGCGCATGTCAACAGCCTGGACGCCGCCGCGGTGGCGCTGGCGGCCGCGGGCGAGCTGAACACGGTGCTGCCCGCGCAGGAGCGGCGGCGCCACAAGCGGCGCATCACCCAGCTGAGCGCGCGCACCGGGCCGGCGGCCGGTGCCGTGCGCAGGGTGGTCCGCGCACACCACGCGGCCGCCGGCGCCTGATCCCCGGATCCGCCGACCGCCGGCCGGGCTCTGGATCAGGGAGAACTGCATGGCGCGCAGGCTGGAGAGGCGTCACTCTCGGTGACGCTTCTCGATCATTCGACCACCAGTTCCACCGGGATGTTGCCGCGGGTGGCGTTGGAGTACGGGCAGACCCGGTGGGCCTCCTCCACCAGCTCCCGTCCCGCGTCTCCCTGCAGCTCGTCGGGCAGTTCCACGCGCAGCACGACGCTCAGGCCGAAGCCCGACTTCACGTCGCCGCCGAGGCCGACCTCCGCGGTGACGGAGACATCGCGCACGTCACGGCCGGTGCCGCGGGCCACCGCGCTGAGCGCGCTGGAGAAGCACGCCGCGTATCCGGCGGCGAACAGCTGCTCGGGATTGGCGCCCTCGCCGGTGCCGCCCAGCTCGCGGGGCGCGGCGAGCGTCACGTCGAGGCGCCTGTCGGAGGTGACGGCGCGGCCGTCCCGTCCGTTGGCGGTGGCGACGGCGGTGTAGCGGACGTCCATGCCCTCTCCTTTGATTTGACGCAATTCGATTTTACGCAATCGAACTCTAGGATGGAAGGCATGGACAGTGCAACGCCGCGCGACCTGCCCGCCGCGGAGCTGATGCGGCTCGACCGCCAGGTGTGCTTCGCCCTGCACGCGGCCTCGCGTGCGTTCGACGCGGTGTACCGGCCCCTGCTGCGCGACCTCGGCCTGACCTACCCGCAGTACCTGGTGATGCTGGCGCTGTGGGAGCACGAGACGCTGACCGTCAAGGAGCTCGGGCTGGCGCTTCGGCTGGACTCCGGGACGCTCTCCCCGCTGCTCAAGCGGCTGGAGTCGGCGGGGCTGGTCCGACGCGAGCGCAGCGCCCGCGACGAGCGGCAGGTGACGGTGTCGCTGACCGGCGTCGGCCGGGACCTGCGGCGGCGGGCGGCGGCGGTGCCGATGACGATCATGGCGGCGACCGGCATGGACGAGCACGAGCTGGTCGCCCTGCGCCGCTCCCTGGAGCGCGTCACCGCCGCCTTGGACGCCGCGTCCGGCCGCGTCTGAGCGCCCCGGAAAACCGATCGCCGACGCGCGGGGCCGGGCGCTACCGTGCCGGGGCATGGACCCCCATGACCGCTTCCTCAACGTCGTCGACGTGGAGGCCACCTGCTGGCGGGGCCGTCCGCCGGCCGGGCAGGTCAGCGAGATCATCGAGATCGGCCTGTGCGTGGTCGACCTGGAGACCCACGAGCGGGTGGAGCGGCACCGCGTGCTCGTCCGGCCGGAGCGGTCGTCCGTCAGCGCGTTCTGCACCGAGCTGACCGGGCTCACCCAGGAAGAGGTGGACGGCGGGATCGGGTTCGCGGAGGCGTGCGCGCTGCTGGAGCGCGAGCACTTCTCGCGGTCGAGGGCCTGGGCGAGCTGGGGCGACTACGACCGCAGGCAGTTCGAACGCCAGTGCGCCGCCGCCGGTGTGCGCTACCCGTTCGGACACCGCCACACCAACGCCAAGGCGGCCTACTCGCTGGCGCACGGCCTGCCGCGCAAGCTCGGCATGGCCGGAGCGCTGCGGCACGCGGGGATCCCCTTGGAGGGACGGCACCACAGCGGGGTCGACGACGCGTGGAACATCGGCGCCCTCGTGCTCGACATCGTCGCCAAGGACGCCTGGCCGGGCTGATCCCGCCGACGAGCAGGAGATTCGGCACGCCGTCCGTGATTCGCGGCGCCCGTCCCGGGCAGGGTGGCTCAGAGAGAGCACCAGTCCACCGGAGTCGACATGGAGATCAACCTTGATCTTCGGTTCCCGCGGGACGCCGCGAGCGTTCCCGCGGCGCGCCGCCTGCTCGACTCGTCCCTGTGCACCCTCGGCGTGGACGCCGCCATCCGCGGCGACATCGAGCTGCTGCTCACCGAGGCCTGCACCAACGCCATCCGCCACGCCGCCGACGGCGAGGAGTACACCGTGCGGGTCGGCATCCTGGACGAGCACTGCGTGATCAAGGTGATCGACTCGGGCCCCGGGTTCGGCGGCGACGGCGACGGGTCCGGCCCCCTGATGGCCGAGCACGGCCGGGGGCTGCTGCTGATGCGGGCGCTGGCCGACGCCGTGCGGTTCGGGTCGGTGCACCCGCGGCGGGGCGCGCTCGTGGCGCTGGAGAAGCACCTGCACTACGGGCACGGCTCGCTGGGCAGCCGGCTCGCCGACCTCGCGCCCGACGGCAGGTGGGACGGCGGCGTGGGCGTCGAGAGCGAGCCGGCCCCGGTGCTGGAGGAGTTCGCGACCAGGATGTTCGAGCTGGCGCGCGCGGGGCGGACCGAGGAGCTGGCCGCGCACGTCGACGCCGGGGCGCCGGTGAACCTCACCGACGACAAGGGCGACACGCTGCTCATGCTGGCCGCCTGCCATGGCCACGCCGAGACGGTCCGCGCCCTGGCGGCCCGCGGCGCCGATCCGGACCGGGCCAACGACCGCGGCCAGCGCCCGCTGGCGGGGATGGTGTTCAAGCAGGACCCGGAGGTGGTGCGGGCCCTGCTCGACGCGGGCGCCGACCCGCACGCCGGGCGCCCCTCGGCGATCGACACCGCGCAGATGTTCGGCCTGGCCGAGTACCTCGCCTGGTTCGAGGAGGCCGCCGCCACCTGACGGTGCCCCCGACGGGCCCCGCCGCGGTCAGCTGAGCAGATGGGCGGGCTGGTCGCCGTCGACGACGAGGCGGCGCATGGGGAGGGGGATCTCGATGCCCTCGTCCCGGAAGCGGCGGTGCAGCCGCTTGAGGAACTCGCTCTTGATGCGGAACTGCTCGCCGAACTCGTTGATCCGCAGGATCACGTTGAAGTCGATGCTGGACTCGGCGAAGGTGTGGAAGCGCACCAGCGTCTGGGCGTCCTTCACACCGCCCTCGTCCTCGGCCATCACCTCCTGGCCGACCTCGATCACCACCTGCTCCACCTTGTCCAGGTCGCTGTCGGGGGCGACGCGGCACGGGATGATCAGCGACATCTCCTGGGCCGGCCGGTGGTAGTTGGTCAGGATCGTGTCGGAGAACCGCTGGTTCGGGATGACCTCGATGTTGTCCGACAGGGTGCGGATCGAGGTGTTGCGCCAGTTGATGTCGACGACGTAGCCCTCCTGGCCGGTGCTGAGTTTGATGTAGTCGCCCGGCTCGATCGTCTTGGAGGCCAGCACGTGCACGCCCGCGAACAGGTTGGCCAGGGTGTCCTGCAGCGCCAGCGCCACGGCCAGACCGCCGACGCCCAGGGCGCCGAGCACCGGCGCGATCGACACGCCGAGGGTCTGCAGCATCACCAGCAGGCCGACGCCGATCACCACCGTGCGGGTGATGTTGGCGAAGATCGTCGCGCTGGCGCCCGAGTTCTGGCGGCCGAGGGCGGTCGACGCGACGATGCCCGCGCCCATCCGGGCCAGCGCGAACGCGACGAGCATCACGGTCACCGCGGCCAGCACCCGGCCGGTGATGTCCAGCGTGCGGGGAGTGAGGCGCAGCACGTTGGCCGCCAGCCACGCGCCGCACAGCAGCGCCAGCGGCAGCGCCAGGTCGTGCAGCAGCCGGGCGACCAGGTCGTCCCAGGCCCACCGGGTGTCCCTGGCCCGCCGGGCCAGCCGTCCCGACAGTATGCGCAGGACGACCGCGATCACGACGGCGACCACCATGATCACCGCGGCGGCGATGACCGAGCCCCACTCCAACGAGTCAGGCATAGCTCGCGTTCTCTCCCCTTTTATGGCGAATGTCCGGCGGACCGGCCGGATCAAAGAGACTGTCGAAAACGATACGAACAGTACATATGCGACATGTCGTACCGGTCCTGATATCGGCTGATCGTAGTGAAATGCCGGAGCCGACGGGGGCGTCTCAGCGGGAAGATCCCCCTGACCCGAAGTTGCGCCGATCACGTTGCGCGGGTCACATAAAGCCCCCGAAACGGTGCGCCGACCGTTCACTCACGATCAGGTCCGCTCCCCCATACGGACAGCACGGCCCCCACGGCTCAAGCCCAGCCGGACGCTCCCCCTCACCCGCCCCAAAACGACCATCGCAGGTAGCACCAGAAGAACATCGCCCGCTCGCCACTCCGCACGTCTGACCCCGGTGACGCACGATCCTGCCTCGTGGCGACAGAACTGCTCCCTGCCGGTCACCGCACCCTCGCGGCCCCACGCCACACGCGGCAGCACCTGCCAACGGCTGTCGCAATGGAAGCGAACATGTGCGACGTCACATGACTTCGCACGCCCCGCACCCGGACGGGCGCGCCGGTCCGAGCCGCTCGCGACGGCCGCCGACGGGAGATTCCCCACAGCCCGGCGTGCCCGCCCCCAATCACGCGGACGCGGCGGCCCGCGCAATGGACGCGAACATGGCGACGTCACACCACGCGCGACCCGCGACCTGGCGCGGGTGTGCCGCCTGGGCGACTGGCAGGAGGTCGTTCACTGCCCGGGGCGTTCGACCATGGGCGTCCGCTGGTGCCGCGCGCTCAGGGGCGGGTCAGGCGGACGCGGCGCGGCGGCGGAGGGCGTCGAGGGCGCGGTCGGCGTGGACGTTCATGCGGATCTCGCTCTTGACGATCTCCAGGATGCGGCGGTCCGTGTCGATCACGAAGGTCTGCCGCTTGGTGGGCGTCAGCGCCAGGGCGCCGCGCTTGACGCCGAAGCGGGTCCGCACGGTCCCGTCCGCGTCCGACAGCAGGGGGTAGCCGAGGGAGTGCTTGTCGGCGAACGCCTTCTGCTTGTCCACCGGGTCACCGCTGATGCCGACCGGTTGCGCGCCGAGGGCGGCGAACTCGGCGGCCACGTCGCGGAAGCGGCACGCCTCGGCCGTGCAGCCCGCGGTCATCGCGGCCGGATAGAAGAACAGCACGACGGGGCCGTCCGCCAGCAGGCCGCTGAGGCTGCGGAGCCGTCCGGTCTCGTCGGGGAGCTCGAAGTCGTCCACCACGTCGCCGACGTTCATGGCGACGACGCTATCCGGCGGCGGGCTCCAGCGGGAGACCCGGACCCGGCCGGAAGGCCGAGAACGCGGACGCGGCGGCGGCCGCGCCGCGACGCAGCAGGGCGGCGATCGCCGGTTCGGACCAGACGTCGCGGGCCCCCGGGCAGGCGCGCAGGTAGGCGGCGATCTGGCCGCTCTTCCAGCCGTGGGCGTCGCGCAGGCCGCGCGCCAGCATGGTCAGGTACGGGACGGACGGGGCGTTGAGCACCGCCCGTCCCACTCCGTGCGGTGCGGTGAAGGTCAGCATCGGATACCCGTCCCGCTCGCCGACCTTCAGGACCGTCTCATAGTGCCCGGGGCCGAGCCGCTGCCGCCCGGTGGCGAGCGCGACGGACAGGTCGGCGTCCTCGCCCGCCTCGCGGCGCATCTCCTGCGCCAGCACGTCGCAGAACTGCTCGCGCGTCACCAGGTAGGCGCGGGCGGCCGTGCGCCCCGGCAGCTCGGGGTCGTAGAACGCCATGCCGCCGCCCCAGGTCAGGGAGTTGAAGGCGAAGTAGACGCCGCCGGGCAGCATCGTCGGGTGCTCGGCGCGCGCGGGCCGTGGGTCGCGGCAGCCGTTGTAGTGGCGCATGGCTCCCTCGGGACGTCCGCCGGAGAGATAGCAGGCGAACCGGTCGCGCGCCAGGTTGGAGCCGTACGCCACATACCACAGAAGGTCTGCACACACGGTGACCCAGTATTGCCGCCGATCTCCCATGCTTTGACCGTCCAACGCCAGGTCAGAGGGCATGCGCCGCAAAATTTCGGTCACGGCGGCACCACTGTCCCCACACGTCGCTCATGTACGCCGTTCCGGGTGTCGCACGGTTCGGAGGTTTGATCCCTGGGCGCGCCGGAAAGGGATCACGTCGAGCGGGTGTCTAAGACGCAGATACCTCCAGATTTGCGCCTGCAGCACTTTCGGAGGTCTGTGTCATGAACTGCTCCCTGAACATCGCGTTGGTCTCGATGTCCGCCCTCAGCGGGGAGCACCCCCAGGCGTCGGTGGTCCGCGAGCTGGCCTGCGCCCTGGCGCGGCCGGTGCGCGACGGCGACCGGCGGAACCACGTGACGGTGTACGCGCGCCGCTACGACGACGCGGCACGCGAGCGGACGCGGCTGGGACCGGGCGCCGCGCTGCGGCTGCTCGACGCCGGGCCGCCGCGCCCGCTGGCCGAGCACGACCTGGTGCGGCACGTCCGCGACATGGCCGACGGGCTGCGGCGCCGCTGGTCGGGCGCCGGGCGTCCCGACGTGGTGCACGCCCACGGCTGGATCGAGGGGCTGGCGGCCTGCGCGGTGGCCAGGGAGCTGGGCGTTCCGTTCGTGCAGAGCTACCACGGGCTCGGCACCGTCGAGCGCCGCGCCGGACGTCCGGTGCACCCCGCCCGCGTCCGGCTGGAGGCCGCGCTGGGCCGCGGCGCGGACGCCGTGCTGGCCGGCAGCGAGCAGGAGGCGGACGCGCTGGTGCGCCTCGGCGTCCCCCGCCCCAAGATCGGCGTCATCCCGTACGGGGTGGACGGCGAGCACTTCAGCCAGGCCGGCCCGACGCTGCCGCACGGCGACCGGTCCCGCCTGGTGACCGTGTGCCGCGACCTCGCCGACGGCGGCGTGGCCACCGCGATCCGCACGCTGGTCAACGTGCCCGGCGCGGAGCTGGCCGTCGCGGGCGGCCCGGCCCGCCGGGAGCTGGAGCACGACCCGGCCGCGCACCGGCTGCGGATGCTGGCCAAGCGGCTGCACGTCGCCGACCGGGTGATCTTCATGGGCCGGATGCCCCGCCGGTCCCTGCCCAAGCTGCTGCGCACCGCCCGGCTTGCGCTGTGCCTGTCGCCCGACCGGCCCGAGCCGCGGGCGGCGCTGGAGGCGATGGCCTGCGGCGTCCCCGTGGTGACGACCCCGGTCGGCGGCAACGCCGACAGCGTCCTGGACCACATCACCGGCCTGCACGTGCCCGCCGAACGCCCGGTGGAGATCGGCCGCGCGGTGCGGCGGCTGCTGGCCGAGGAGACCACCCGGCACGCGTTCGCCATCGCCGCCGCCGACCGCGCCCACTCCCGGTACTCCTGGGAGCGCATCGCCGCCGAGACCCTGCGCGCCTACGCCCGGCTCCTCCCGGACGCGGAGCCCGAGCGCCGCCGCGGCGCCGGGCCCGAGCGGCGCGCCGAGCCCGCCGTGCCCGCCCAGGCCCGCGAATCCGAGCCGGCCGCGGCGTTGACGAGCTGACGTCCGGGCCGTCGCAAGCGGGCCCGGGCACCCGTTGCCCGGTGCGATACTCGCGGTGTGGCGGAGGACCGGCGGGAGGACGTGCTGATCGGCAGGCGGGCCGAACTGGCCGCGCTGACCGCCGCGCTGGACCGGGCCGCCGCCGAGAGCGCCGCGACGGTGCTGGTGAGCGGGGACGCCGGGATCGGCAAGACGCACCTGGTGACCGCGCTGGCCGGCATCGCGCGCGAGCGCGGCTGCGCCGTCCTGGTCGGGCAGTGCGCCGAGCTCGGCGAGAGCATGCCGTACCTGCCGCTCGCCGACGCGCTGTGGCGGGGCGTCCGCGACCCCCGGCAAGGCGAGGCGGTGCGCGCGGCCCTCGAGTCCCGGCCTGTGCTGCGGCGGCTGCTGCCGGACGGCGACGGCGGCCGCGGCGACGCCTCCGAGCTGGATCAGCAGCGGCTCTTCGGCGCCGCGCTCGGGCTGCTCGGGGAGCTGGGGAGCACCCGTCCGGTGCTGCTCGTGCTGGAGGACCTGCACTGGGCGGACACGTCGACCCGCCACCTGCTGACGTTCCTCAGCCGGGTGCTGCAGCGGGAGCGGGTCTGCCTGGTCGGCACGTACAGATCCGACGACCTGCACCGGCGCCACCCGATGCGCCCGGTGATCGCCGAGCTGCTGCGCGTGCCGGACGTGTCGGCCGTCGAGCTGCGCCCGTTCGCCCCCGACGAGACCGCCGAGTATCTCGCCGCGCTGTCCGAGGGCGAGGACCTCTCCCCCGAGCTGGCCGAACGGGTGCACGCCCGCTCGGAGGGCAACCCCTTCTACGCCGCGGAGCTGTACGCGGCGGCCGCCACCGGCGAGGACCTGCCCGCCGGGCTCGCCGACCTGCTGCTCGCCCGGCTCGAGCGCCTCGGCGACGACGCGCAGCGCGTGGTGCGGGCGGCGGCGGTGGCCGGGCGCCGGGTGGGCGACGAGCTCGTCCGCCGGGTGTCCGGGCTGGAGGAGGCCGCGGTCGGGGCGGCCCTGCGGGAGGTCGTCTCGCACCGGCAGCTGCTGCCCGACGGGGACGGCTACGTCTTCCGGCACGCGCTGCTGCGCGAGGCCGTGTACGCCGACCTGCTGCCGGGCGAGCGGACCCGCCTGCACGCCGCGTTCGCCGCCCTGCTGGCCGACCGGTCGGGGCCGGCCGCCGAGCTCGCCTACCACAGCCTGGCCGCGCACGACCTGCCGGTGGCGTTCGCCGCGTCCGTGCGGGCGGGACGCGAGGCCGAACGGATGGGCGCCCCCGCCGAGGCGCTGGAGCACTACGACCGCGCGCTGTCGCTGTGGGAGGCCGTGCCCGACCCCGAGACCGCGTCCGGCTGCACCCGCGTCGACCTGGCGTTGGCCGCGGTGCGCGCGTGCGGGCGGTGCGGCGAGGTGCGGCGGGCCATCTCCCGGCTGCGTCGGCTGCTGGAGGCGGCCGACCCCGGCGACGTGCGCCTCGGCGCGCTGCTGCGCGAGCAGCTGGCGTACTACCTCGGCGACCTCGACATGAACGCCGAGGCCGCCGACATCGCGCGCGAGGCCGTCGACATGCTGCCCGCCGACCCGCCCACCCCGGAGCGGGCCGCCGCGCTGGCAACCTACGTCCGGTCGCTGCTGCCCAGGGTGCACGGCGGTCCGATGGAGCGCAGGCACGGCGACGACCTGCCCGCCCTCGCCGAGGAGGCCGTCGCCGCCGCCCGCGCCGCCGGCGCCGCCGACGCCGAGGCCAGCGCCCTGGTGACGCTGGGGGTGTACCGCGAGGAACGCGAGGCCGGCCTGGAGACGCGGGACCTGTTCGCGCGCGCCCGCGATCTGGCCGTGGACGCGGGCAACTTCGCGGTGGCGCTGCGGGCGGCGTTCCACCACGCCCGGGCCGTGTTCGACCGCGGCGACCTGGCGGGCGCCGCCGAGGTCGCCGAGCAGGCCGTGCGCTTCACCCTCGACAACGGCCTCGGCTGGTCCACCTACGGGGTGAACCTGCGCTTCCTGCGCTATCTGATCCACTACACCGCCGGGGAGTGGGAGCACGCGGCCCGCCTGGCCGCCGACTTCGGCATCCGCGTCGCCCGCCCCGCCGAGGCGCAGGTGTCGGCGTACGCGCTGTTCCTGGAGGTCGCGCAGGGCAGCGACGCCGCCGCCGAACGGCTGCGCTGGATCGAGCCGCTGTGGGGCCAGGACGACCTGCTCACCTATATATCCCGCGGGCTGGCGGCCGAGCGCGCGCTGTGGAACGGCGATCCGGACGCCGCGCTGGACCACGTCACCGCCGTGCTGGACGTGCTGGCCCCGGGGGACGCCTCGGCCATCCGCATCGCCGCCACCGGTCTATGGGCCCACGCCGACCTCGGCTCCTCCTCGGGCGCCGCCGACGATCTGCTCGCGCGCGCCCGGACCGCCGCCTCCACCACGCTGGACGGCCTCC
This sequence comes from Actinomadura rubrobrunea NBRC 15275, assembly GCF_001552235.1. Taxonomy (NCBI): domain Bacteria; kingdom Bacillati; phylum Actinomycetota; class Actinomycetes; order Streptosporangiales; family Thermomonosporaceae; genus Actinomadura; species Actinomadura viridilutea. Next base: position 14,248 of record NZ_BCQU01000107.1, read on the forward strand.
CCCGGGCGTGGCTCGGCGTGGAGGGCCACGCCTGGCTCGCCCGCGCCGAGGCCGAGCACGCGCGGGCCCGCGGCGCCAACGACCCGGAGCTGTGGCGCCGGACGGTCACCGCGTTCGAGTACGGCGCGCCCGGCGGCGGCTTCGTCTACGAGGTCGCCCGGTCCCGCTGGCGCCTGGCCGAGGCCCTCGCCGAGAAGGGCGACCGCGACGAGGCCGCGGCGCAGTGGCGCCGCGGCGTCGCGGCCGCCGAACGTCTCGGCGCCCGGCCCCTGCTGCACGCGCTCCGCGACCTGGGCGTCCGGGCCCGCCTGGCCGCCGCGTCCGCCGCCGCGGCCGCGGGGCCGCTCGGCGCGCTCACCGCCCGCGAACGGGAGGTCCTCCGCCTGGTCGCCGAGGGCCGCAACAACCGGCAGATCGCCGAGGCCCTGTTCATCTCCCCGAAGACGGCCAGCGTCCACGTCTCCAACATCCTCGCCAAGCTGGGCGTCGCCAGCCGCACCCAGGCCGCCGCGGTGGCCCACCGCGAGGGGCTCGTCACGCGCTGACGCCGCCGTCGGCCGCCGGGCCGAGCGGGCCGGCGAGGAGCCGCCGTCGGTTGGTCCGCTCGGCGGCGCCCCGCCGTACAGGAGCGTGAGGACCAGCGCTCCCCGACGAATCTGCCAATGATTCGTCAGATATTGGACACTCTTTCACCTTTTCACAGAGTTTGCAGGTCTTTCACCATGTCCGGTGACCTCCGGCGCGCCACAGGGGCGCGCCCAATCCCCACTGGAGGCTCTGTGAAGATTCGTCACCCCCGCTACTGGGGAACCGCCGTCGCCGGGACGGCCGCCGCGCTCGCGGCGTCCGCCCTCGTGGCGGCTCCGGCCTCGCACGCCGCGCCGGCCGGCGCCACCGCGACCTCGGCCACGGCGGCGACCCACTCTCAGCTGGCCGCCACCGCCCGGGCGCTGACCGAGACGCTGGGCGCGCGCACCGCGGGCGCCTACATCGACCGGGCCACCGGCCGGCTGACCGTGACGGTCACCGACGCGGACGCGGCCGAGACCGTGCGCGCCGCCGGGGCGCGGGCCAAGACCGTGTCGCGCAGCGGCGAGGACCTCAAGAAGATCATGTCCGAGCTCAAGCGCGACGCCGCCGTCCCCGGCACCGCGTGGGCCGTGGACCCCGCCGCGAACCAGGTCGTGCTGACCATGGACAGCACGGTCACCGGCGAGCGGCTGGAGAAGGTGAAGAAGGAGGCCGCCGAGCACGGCGCGGCGGTGCGCACCGAGCGCGTCGACGGCGAGTTCCACCTGTTCACCAAGGGCGGCGAGGCCATCTACACCAACGGCGGCCGCTGCTCGCTCGGCTTCAACGTGCGCCGCGGCTCGGAGTACTACTTCCTGACGGCCGGGCACTGCACCGAGGTCGGCAGCTCGTGGTACTCCGACTCCGGGCTCAGCAACAAGCTCGGCGACACCGTGGGCAGCAGCTTCCCCGGCAACGACTACGGGATCGTCAAGTACACCGGCACCCCCTCCGACACGCAGGGCACCGTGAGCCTCTACGGCGGCACGCAGGACATCACGCGGGCCGGCGAGGCCACGGTGGGCCAGCGCGTCACCCGCAGCGGCAGCACGACGGGCGTGCACGAGGGCGAGGTCACGGCGGTCAACCAGACCGTCGTCTACCCCGAGGGCACCGTGTCGGGGCTGATCCGCACGACGGTGTGCGCCGAGCCGGGCGACAGCGGCGGCTCGCTGTTCTCCGGGTCGACCGCCCTCGGTCTGACGTCCGGCGGCAGCGGCAACTGCTCGTCGGGCGGCACGACCTTCTTCCAGCCGGTGACGGAGGCGCTGAGCGCCTACGGCGTCGAGGTGTACTGATCCGGGTGCGCTGATCCGGGTGCGCTGACCGGTTCCCAGGGCCCCTGGTCCCCGCCCTCGCGAGGCGGCGGGGATCAGGGGCCCGCTGGTACCGCGAGGTCGCGCTGCACCTGCGCGATCACCTTCGACTGCTGCGGGACGAGATAGAAGTGGTCGCCCGGCAGCACCTCCAGCCGGAACGCGCCGTCGGTCACCTCGGTCCACCGGGCCGCCTGCTCGGGCGTGACGCGGGGGTCGGCGTCCCCGACCAGCACCGTCACGGGGACGGCGAGCCGCGGACCGGGACGGTGCGCGTACTCCTCGATCAGCCGGAAGTCGTTGCGCACGTACGGCAGCACCAGCTCGCGCAGCTCGGGGTCGCGCAGGGCCTCGGCGTCCGAGCCGCCGAGGGCGACCATCTCGGCGACCAGGCCGTCGTCGTCCAGGTGGGCGACGCGGTCGTCGTCGCGGTCGTGCGGGGCGCGCGTGCCGGACGCGAACAGGTGCACGGGCGGCGTGCCGCGTTCCTGCAGCAGCCGCGCCGTCTCGTACGCCACGACCGCGCCCATGCTGTGCCCGAACAGCGCGGCGGGCCGGTCCAGCAGCGGCGCCATCGCCCCGGCGATCATCGCGGCGAGCCGGTGCGCGTCGTCGACGAGCGGGTCGGCCAGGCGGTCGGCGCGTCCGGGGTACTGCACCGCGTGCACCTCGACGGCCCGGCCGATCCGCGCGGCCCACGCGCGGTAGAACACCGCCGACCCGCCCGCGTGCGGGAAGCAGAACAGCCGCAGCGACGCCCATGGGCGCGTCTCGACGCAGCGGAACCACGACACGTGATCAACTCCTCGTGCTCGGCCGGGGTCGGGTCCCCGCGAGGATGGCACGGCGGCGGCCGGCGGGCTAGTCGCCCATCGCCTCGATCAGGCTCTTCGGCCGCATGTCGGTCCAGTGCTCGGCGATGTAGTCCAGGCACGCCTGCCGGGTGTCCTCGGTCTTGGCGACCGTCCATCCGGCGGGGACCTCGGCGAACGACGGCCACAGCGAGTACTGCCCCTCGTGGTTGACCAGGACGAGGTAGGCGCCGTCGGGGTCCTCGAAGGGGTTGGTCATCTGCTCTCCCATCGTGGTGCGCGCCGCCGCCCGGCGTGGACGGCGGCGAGGCGGGCGGCCAGCACCGCGCCGATCTCGGCGGCCGGCCGGGGCTCCAGCAGCTCGTGGTGCTCGGCGTCGACGGGATGGTCGAGGACGCGGCCGTCGACCAGCGGCCCCCAGTTGTCGGCCGCGGTCGGCAGGCCGGCGCGCCCCCTGCGGGCGGTGAAGAAGACGACGTCGCCGCGGAAGCGCCCCGGCCGGTACGCCTCGGCCTGCCGCACCCCGTTCTCGTAGTTGCGGTAGACGTTGACCAGGTCGTCCGCGTCGAGCGCGGCGAGGGCGTCGCCGCGGTCGGCCAGCAGCGCCATGATCTTGTCGATGTCGGGGCGGCCGTCGGGGGCGACCTCGCGGACGTCCACGCCGATGCCCTGCAGCAGCTCGGGCAGGACGTCGCGGCGTCCCGCCCCCAGGTCCTGCCCGTGGTAGGCGTCGATCAGCGTCAGGAACGCGACCCGCTCCCCCGCGGCCTGGAGGCGGCACGCCATCTCGTAGGCGACCAGCCCGCCCAGCGACCACCCGCCCAGGTGGTACGGCCCGGACGGCTGCACCGCGCGAATCTGCTCCAGGTAGTCCGCGGCCATCTCCTCCACCGACTCGGGCAGCTCAGCCCGCGTGAACGCGCGGGCCTGGAGCCCGTAGAGGGGCTGGTCGGGGCCCAGGTGCCGGGCCAGGCGCAGGTAGCTCCAGGCCAGGCCCCCGGCGGGGTGGACGAGGAACAGCGGCGGCCGGGACCCGCCGGCGCGCAGCGGCAGCAGCACCTCCAATCCGAGCCGGTCGGTGCCGTCGCCGAGGTGGCGGGCGATCGCCTCGGCGGTCCGGTGGGTGAACACGTCCCGGGGCGTCAGCTCGAGCCCCGCCTGCCGGGCCAGCGTGACGACTTTCAGCGCGGTGATGCTGTCGCCGCCGAGATCGAAGAAGCCGACGTCCGCGCCGACCCGTTCCAGGCCCAGCACTCGGGCGAACGCCCCGCACAGCACTTCCTCCTCCGGGGTCCGGGGGGCGCGGCCCTCGGCGGCGGCTTCGTAGTCGGGGGCGGGCAGCGCGTCGCGGTCCAGCTTGCCGTTGGGGGTGGTGGGCAGGCCGTCCAGCAGGACGAACGCCGCCGGAACCATGTATTCCGGCAGCCGTTCCGCCGCGTGCCGCCGCAGCTCCGCCTCGTCCACGTCCTCCCGGGGGACCACGTAGGCGACCAGGCGTTTCACGCCGGCGGCGTCGGCGCGGGCGAGGACGGCGACGTTGGCGACCGCGGGATGGGCGGCGACGGCGGCCTCGATCTCGCCGGGTTCGACGCGGAACCCGCGCACCTTGACCTGCAGGTCGACCCGGTCGAGGTATTCGAGGACGCCGTCCGGGCGCCACCGCACCAGGTCCCCGGTGCGGTACATGCGGTCGCCGGGCGCGCCGAACGGGTCGGCGACGAAGCGCTCGGCGGTGAGCGCGGGACGGTCCAGGTAGCCGCGGCCGACCCCCGCGCCCGCGATGTACGCCTCGCCCGGCACGCCCGGCGGCACGGGCCGCAGCCCGGCGTCCAGCACGTACAGCCGCATGTCGTCCAACGGGCGGCCGAGGGGCGCCGTGGTCTCGTCCGGGTCGGCGAGGGCGCGGCGCATGTCGGCGAACGTGGTGAAGGTGGTCGCCTCGGTCGGCCCGTACACGTTGGCGACGTCGGTGTCCGGGCAGGCCGCCAGCACCCTGCGCATGGCCGCCGGGGAGCCCGCCTCGCCTCCGGTGAGCACCTGCCGCAGGCGCGCGAACGCGTGCGGACGCTCCTCGGCGATCAGGTTGAACAGGGTGGTGGTGAGGAACAGCCCGGTGACGTCCCCGGCGGCGACGAGGCGTTCCAGCGTCTCGCCGTCGAGACGGCCGGGCGGCGCGACGACGCACGTCCCGCCGTTCAGCAGCGGGGCGAACATCTCGTAGACGGACGCGTCGAAGGCGTGCGGGGAGTGGACGAGCACGCGTTCGTGGGCCGGGGTGCGCAGCAGGGCGTCGGTGGCCAGGTCCACGACGTCGCGGTGCCGCTGCATGACGCCCTTGGGGTCGCCCGTGGAGCCGGAGGTGAACAGCACGAACGCCAGCTGCTCGGGGTGGACGGGGACGCCGGGGTCGGTGCCGGGCTGCGCGGCCAGCTCGGGGTCGTCGTCCACGACGAGGACGCGGGCGGGCACGTCCAGGTCGGCCGCGCGGTCCTTCATCGGCGTGTTGACGAGCAGGACGGGCGCGCGGACCTCCCGCACCGCCCAGGCCACGCGCCGGCGGGGGTACGCGTGGTGGATCGGCGCGCACACGCCGCCCGCCTTCAGCACCGCCAGGGTCGCCACGACCACGTCGACGGACCGTTCGAGCAGCATCGCCACCCGTGTCTCCCGGCGCACGCCCAGGCCGATGAGGCGGTGCGCGAGCCGGTTGGCGCGGGCGTCCAGCTCCGCGTACGTGAGCGCCTCCCCGGAGTCGGCCGACCGGACGGCGGTGGCGTCCGGGTGGTGGGCGGCGCGGCGCGCGAACCGGCCGGTGACGGTCTCCTGGGGGCGTCCGGTGACGGCGCCCTGCCAGTGCCGCAGGACGCGGGCCCGGCCGGCGCCGTCGAGGACGTCGACGCGCGCCACGGGCGTGTCGGGCCGGTGGGCGATCGCCTCCAGGACGCGCTCGAGCCCGTCCATGATGCGGGCGGCGTCGTCGGCGGAGAAGAGGGCTGCGCGGTAGTCGAGTCTCAGCGACAGGCGCCGCCCCGGGACGGCGGCGAGAGCGAGGGGGTAGTGGGTGGCGTCGTAGCCGTCCACGGTCTCCAGCGTGAGCCCGCCCAGGTCGGTGCCCGCCGCGGCCGGGTCGGAGGGGTAGTTCTCCAGCACCGTCATCGTGTCGAACAGGGGCGCGACGCCGGTGAGGCGCTGAATGTCGGTCAGGCCCAGGTGGTGGTGGGCCATCAGGCGGGTCTGCTCGTCCTGCAACCGGGTGAGCGCGTTCGCCGCCGTGTCGCCCGGGCGGAGTCGCACGCGGACGGGCAGCGTGTTGATGAACAGCCCGATCATCTGCTCGACGCCGGGGAGTTCGGGGGGACGGCCGGACACCGCCGCGCCGAACACCACGTCCGCGCGGCCCGTCAGGCGTCCCAGCAGCACGCCCCACGCGAGCTGCAGCACGGTGCCGAGGGTGACGGCGTGCGCGCGGGCGCGCGCGGACAGCGCGGCCGTGAGGTCTTCGGACAGCAGGCGCCGCACCCGGTCGGGGGGCGCCGCGCCGGGGTCGTCGCCCGCGTCAGGTGCGACGAGGGTGGGCTCGTCCACTCCGTCGAGGGCGCGCCGCCACGCCTCCTCGGCCGCGCCGCGGTCCTGCCGGGCGAGCCAGGCCAGGTAGTCGCGGTACGGGGTCGGGCGGGGCATGCCCGCGTCGTCCCCTCGCGCCAGGTACAGCGCGAACAGCTCGGTCTGCAGCACCGGGGTGGACCACCCGTCCAGCAGGATGTGGTGGTTGGTGAACACGAGCCGGTGCCGGTCCGGGGCGAGCCGGATGAGCAGGAAACGCAGCAGCGGCGGCCTGGCCAGGTCGAACGGGCGCAGCCGCTCGGCCTCGGCGAGGGCCCTGGCCTCGGCCTCCCGGTGCTCGGGCGCAAGCGCGGACAGGTCGGCCTCGTGCCAGGGGAGCCGGACCCGCCGGTGCACGATCTGCACGGCGCCGCCGTCCTTGCGCTGCCGGAACCCGGCGCGCAGGTTGGCGTGGCGCCGCAGCAGCGTCTCGGCGGCGGCCCGCAGCGCGCCGGCGTCGAGCGGTCCCACCAGGTCGAGCGCGATCTGCGCCGTGTAGACGTCCCCTCGGCCGGAGTCGTACAGCGCGTGGAAGAACAGTCCCTGCTGCAGCGGCGACAGCGGCCAGACGTCCTCGAGCTGCGACTTCACTGCGGTCCCCACGCCTCGTCCTCCGCGTCCAGCTCGGCGGCCAGCTCGTCGATCTCCTCCTGGCTCATCGACACCAGCGGCAGGTCGGACGGGGTGAGCCCGCCGACCGGGCCGTGCCGCGCCCCCTCGACGACGTGCGCGACCAGGCCGCGCAGGGCCGCACGCCACCGGTCGGCGAGGTCGGCGATCTCGTGCCGGTCGAACAGGCCGCCCGCCCACGTCCAGGTGGCGCTCAGCTCGGGGCCGCCCGGGAGGTCCCGGGTGTGCGCGTTCACCTCGATGGCGTGGACGAGGCCGAGGCGGGGGTTCTGGGCGTCGCCCAGCGCGTCGGTCTCGTCCCGCCCGGCGGGCGCCCAGTCGGACGCCTCGGGGGCGGGCGCCCGGCCGAGGTAGTTGAACGCGACCTGCGGGGCGCGGTGCGCGGCGAGCCGCTCGGCGGTGGACGGGTTGAGGTGGCGCAGCAGGCCGTAGCCGATGCCGTTGTCGGGGATCTCGCGGAGCTGCTCCTTGACCTTCTTCAGCGCGGTGCCGAGGGCCGGGCCGCCCGCGCGGATCTCGGCCGGGTCGACGGCCCCCGGGTCCAGGCGGACGGGGTGGATCGTGGTGAACCAGCCGACCGTGCGGGTCAGGTCCACGCCGGGGACGATCTCCTCCCGGCCGTGTCCTTCCAGGTCGACGAGCACGGCGGTGTCGTCGGCGCCGCCGCGTTCGCGCCGCCACTCGGCCAGGGCGAGGGCGAGCGCGGTGAGCAGCACGTCGTTGACGCGGGCGTGGAAGGCGGCGGGCACGTCGGTGAGCAGCGGCCCCGTGACGTCGGCGGGCAGGTCCACGGTGAGATGGCCGGCCGTGCCGAACGCGTCGACGGCGGGGTCGAGGGGACGGCGGCCGAGCACGGGGTCGGGCGTGGCGAGGATGTCGGTCCACAGCGGCAGCTCGGCGGTGCGGGCGGGTTCGGCGGCCTCGGCGACCAGGCGTTGCGCCCAGCGGCGGTAGGACGTGCCGACCGGGTCGAGCGCGCCGCCGCCGGTGAGGGCCGTCACCAGGTCCAGCAGCAGGATCCGCCAGGAGACGGCGTCGACCGCCAGGTGGTGGACGGTCAGCAGCAGCCGCCCGGATCGCCCGGGGCCCGCGTCGAACCACACCAGGCGCATCATGATCCCGGCTTCGGGGTCGAGGCCGGCGCGGGCCGCGGCGGCCTCCTCGGCGAGGACGGGGCGCAGGTCCGCCGCGCCGGACACGTCCACGCGGCGGACGAGCGCGGCGGCGTCCACCGTGCCTGGCTCCGCGACCTCGAAGACCGCCTCGGGCCCGCTGCGGTCGACGCGCAGCCTGAGCATGTCGTGGTGGTCGAGAAGGGTTCGCACGGCGGCCGTCAGGGGCGCCGTGCCGAGCCCCGGCGGTACGCGGAGCAGCATCCGCTGGCTGTAGTCGTCGGTGGGGCCGGTGAGCTCCTGGAACCACCGCATGATCGGGGTGGCGGGCACGACGCCGGTGCCGGTGCCCGGCGGCTCGTTCTCGACCGTGTCGTCGTCGGTGACCGGTCGGGCGATGGCCGCGAGGCGTTCGACGGTCTGGTGCTGGAAGACCTCGCGTGGCGTGATCACCAGCCCGGCCCGGCGCGCACGCGCCACCAGTTGGATCGCGATGATCGAGTCCCCGCCCAGATCGAAGAACCCGTCGTCGACCCCGACCCGCTCTAGCCCCAGCACCTCGGCGAACAGCCCGGCCAGGACCTCTTCCTCCGCCGTG